>JBGQGO010000068.1:0-15038 GCA_041497455.1 Blastocatellia bacterium
TCGACATTGCTCTTTACATTTTTCCGGTGGTTATATCGTAGGGGTCACACCCGTTCCCATCCCGAACACGGAAGTTAAGCCCTACGGAGCTGATGGTACTGCACGGGTAACTGTGTGGGAGAGTAGGTCGCCGCCGGGATTTACCTCAGATAAAGCCCGCGGCACGCGCCGCGGGCTTTTCTTTTTCCAGTCCCTCATTCGTTTCATTCCGACGAATCTTGACTCAACCCTGAGTGGTTTCGTTACGGTGAAGGAATCTTCTTGTAGTTGGAGAGGTGTTGATCTGCGCCCATTCTAAGGGTCGCAACGGCCGTCCCGCTCCCGGCCGGAAGACGTGTTCCGCGCGACTCGTCTCTGCGAGGACAGACGATAACATGCGACCTCCGTTAGCTAAGTCGAGGGCGACCTTCAAGAAAGGGATGGCCAACTGGAAGGTGGGTATTGCGTGTCGCTCAGGGTGAAGAGTTGTGCGGCGGGGCCCAAGTCCCGCCGCACTCGTCGAGAGTCTACTCGATTAAGAGCAGGCAGGTGACTGTACAGCCTATTATCGCGCACCACGCGCAATCCTCGATGGTACAGTCGTAACACGTGCCCCAGCAAACGTATGATCCGTCGTCGAAGCAAATGACAGTGCCCTCGCACGAGCACTGCGGCGCCGCGGCCGGAGTATACGAGACAGGACGCGGGCGTAGACCATTGCCGAACATCGGCTGTGCAGCGCCAACCTTGCTTCGGTGCGTGATGTCCCATCTTGAGCCGTTGGCTTGATCGACTAGGCCCACCGTAATTGCAAGGTCTGCCGCGCTGCCCACCAACCAGACCCGGTCGGAATCGTAGCGCAAGACGCGCTTTCGCGAAATGACCCTTGGCTGGTCATCGGCTCTCGCCGGCTGGATCCCGATCAGCGCCGGAATCATCCATTTCTCGGGATCGACGACGTAGGTGCTGTTGGGCGGGATGTTGATATTGCTGATCTTAAGCCTAGTCCTCATGCCGGTCACCTTGTTGGTTAGGATCAGCAAAACCTGGGTCACGGCACTGCGCGAATTGTTCAGCAGCGTTACTTGTGGATAGGACGCCGCCTTCCCGGACGAGGTTCGAGCCCCGGTGAGCTTGCCGTAAACCTTCCGAGATATTTCCAACGAGCTCGAATCGATTATCGTGATCGGCGACTCGCCGACGCCATTGATCTCGTTGGACGCCCGAGCTGAACCAAGCACCCCGGCCACTGTGTCGTCTAAGCGCTGGTTGCGGTCCGATTCGGACGGCTTGGTTCGGCTGGCTATAACACCCACCGATGCCATCATGACCAGAGTGACTGCCGCTACGGCGCGTCCCCATCTGGCGTGTACACGAACTAAGTTTGTCATTTGGTTCTCCTCATTTACTCGGTTGTGACCGTTATTGTCGCGCCCCGTTGAAGCGGAGCAGGTGTTGCGGTTTCTGGGCTTCGTGCCCGACCGTCTGCCCTTGAATTGGTGAGGAAAAATCGATCTACGCTACACTTTGGAGTCGCTTCTGTCCGTCGCGGCTCCTTTATTCGCCTTCTTAGAGGAACTCCTGAGCCTACATGAACGGGCAACACTGTAGCACAGCACACGATAATATGCAATTCAAATATACGCATTAATTGTTACATTTTTATTGCAGAGTCTCGGGTTGCATCCTTCCAATCCTTGCCACGAGAGTTAAGCCTTATGTGGCCGATGATACTGCATGCAAAACTGTGCGTGAGAGTAGGACGCCGCCGGGATTAATTCAAAGAAAGCCCGCTCGTAAAGAGCGGGCTTCTTCGTTTCTCACGTTCTCCTGGTTCGCCTCCCGAGACCCGATCTAAGTTCAGACGGCCCTCCGTGAAGGGAAGTCGAATAGTGGTCACAGCAAGGTCTGCCAGCGCGGACCTGTTGAATCCTTCCATTGATTTTGCACTAGCAATACCCTGTGATATGTGAATGAAATCCGAGACTGTGGGATTCGTTCTAAGCGCTTCAGCATAAAAGTAGAGCGCACGTTCAAACTCCCCTTGATACATTTCAAGTGCAGCTCTCGATATGAGCGCCTGCGCTTTGTAGGTGTGCGTCTGTTCAGCGATTCTTTCCAGGATGTTGGGGTGATACTCCAGCTCTCGGCACTTACACCAAACAAGATAATACTGCCCTATCAGATGAAACTCTCTTATCGGGAATTTGACGAGTAATCCCGCTAGTTCCCTTACCCGTTCTACTTGACGAAAAGCGTGCGCGGCCTTGATCTGACGCAAAACACGGTTTCCTAGTTCCTCATAACTCGCTGCACCACTGAGTAGGTGTTGATACAATGCCGGCACGGAGGAAGCTATGAGAACCTTTCCATGTGCGCCCTGACCTACCCTGGCTCGTTCCCGTTATCGATTGGAAACGAATAGATTTCCTAAAGCACTGGATCGATTCAATGAGGCGAGAGGCCAAAGACACGGGTGCGAAAGAGGACATTTGACTTCAAATAAAGGAGTTTCCTTCAATGTTCGATAGGTCTCTTTGTCGTATTGGCGTTTTCTATGACGGCTCGTATTTCACCTACGCGCGCAGACATTCTTACTTCGACCGCAAACTTGGCTGGCTAGATTTCAAGCCATTTCACGGACTGCTCGAGAACTATGTGCGAAATAAGGAGCAAGGCTATACTCATTATCGCGTCGTATATGGGGCATGGTTTCAAGGCATGTTCGGTGTAAGTCAAGCCGAAGAAAAGCAACTTCGAACCGACAGAAATCTTTATCATGACCTCATGCACGCTGGCATTGATCCCAAATTCATTCCAATGCCGCAATCGGGATCGGGCGAAAAGGGCGCTGACGTTGCACTCGCCATTGACGCAATGCAGATAGGGTTAGAAGGGAAAGTGGACATAGCGGTGCTCGTCACGGGTGACGGCGATTTTGTTCCGCTTGTACGCACACTAATGAAGCAAGGTATTCGGGTGATGGCAGCATATTTTGAGTACCAGCATGGCGAATACAGAAGCTTCATAAACGAACGCTTGCTGAACGTATGTAATTACTCCATCAATGTCAACGAGATGGAAAAGGACAAAGATTTCAAAGCTATGTTCAAGGGGCTGTTCAGAAGGGCCGACGAGAGCAAAGCTTAAAGTGAGAATAACTGGCCGCCCAACCCGCGCGTGCAGGCAGACTCGCTTCGCTCCGCTACGCGAGCGCCTGACGAGGAACGTTAAGCGTCTTCACGAGGGTAATGTGACCAACGAAGAATACGATGGACTCTTTGGGCCAGATGACGATGCCGAGTTTGTCGGAATTGTTCGCAAGAACCTTGTAAAGGCCGCGTACTCGCTCCACGAGATCTCGCCCCTGGAGTACGTGAGGCGCTGCCGCAGTGAATGGCTTTCATGCTGGACCGATGAAGTATTTTCCGTGAAGCTGTTGATCGACAACAAGCTGTTGGCGAGCGAGCGTTCCCCGGCTGGACTTGATGACTTCTTTGAGTTCATAGATTCTTCAGCGGATCCGGAGGGTCCGTTCTGCGTCGCTTTCGGATTAGCTCGCCCGGACGGCTCCCTGGTGGGTGCCCCGCCTGATTACATGCAGCGTTCCTTCCGCTCGACAGGTCGTCGAACCCTGCTGCGCAGTCTTGAATCTGACATACCCTGCGAGGAACCCGAGAATCCGCAGGTCGCCTCACACATCATTTGTTTGTTCGACGTTCTCGGATTCTCGAATCGACTCGATCGTGACGGGATTGGAGAAATCCAGGCTCTATATGGCAAGCTCATCGAGACGGCCTTGAAGCCACATGCTGAGGGGAATCTCTGGTCGCCCGTTCTGTTGGCCGGCGGCCCTGATGCCATCAGCCCAGCATTGTTCTGGCTGCCACTGCGGTTCGCGTACTTCAGCGACTCGAAGCTGCTGTGGGCACCTTCTCATCACAATTGTGTCGCTCCTTTCCTACACCGCTGCCTGAACGTCTTCTGCAAGGCCCTGAGTCTCGGTGTGCCGCTACGAGGCGCAATCACCGCAGGCGATTTGGTTCTACACAAGAAGTCCAATGTCTATCTTGGGCAGCCACTCGTCGAGGCCGCGAGGCTCGAGCAGTCCCAGGAGTGGCTTGGCGTCAGTCTGGGGGTTTCGGTTCGGTCAGAACGCTTGCGCCTTCCTTTCAGTCCGTTTCAAGTAATGCTGTGGGAGGCGCCGCTAAAGGCCGGACGAGAAGGAGCCCTGTTATCCGGCTCGGTCCTCGATTGGCCGAGACGTTGGCGAGAGCTGAACTCCGAGGCGTCCGCAAGGGCCGCGGTTGAAGCTATCCGGACGTCGGATTTCGCGCAGTACTACGACAACGCACTTGGCTTCGTGGAGTACTCCGATGTGAACTCAAAATGGTTCCTCGAGAGCACGCGAGGCAGTAGCGAGGACGCCTAGCATCGCATGCACCCGACGGCGCTCGGTGAATCGTGAAGCGCCGCGGGTGATGCGTTGTCGTTAGCGTGCCAAAAGACATGGCCACACGAGACTACTTCGCAGAACTCTACGTCGCGGGCTTCATGGGCGACGATGGCTGGAACATTTACTTCCCGAAGCGAGACGTTGGCTTTGACTTCATTGCCACGAAAACCGTAGACGGAAACATCATCATTAGGCCGGTGCAGGTGAAGGGGCTTTACCCTGGCGAGGCCAAGAAGGACAAGACCGGTTATGGGTACATCGGTAACCTTACTCAGCTCCACCCTGACATGGCTTTGGTGTTGCCGTACTTTCCGACTGATCGTCGCGGCGCCGCCCCAGATTGCATCGCATTCATGCCTCGCTCCGAAATCAAGTCCCAAGCAAGCCGTGGCTACAAGTGCTTTCCGGCAAAGTTCTCATCCGGCAAGGCAGAGCCGCGAGAGTCGTTTCGGAAGTTTTTCGGTCTTGAGGGCATGCGGCACATGGAGTCGCCGACATGGGGTGTTGGCGGCTAACATGTCGTTCAGGCGACAGCCCTGACGGGCCGCGACCTTAACGCGAACCCTAGGCGTAGAAGATTAGCGATGTCTGACTGTTTTATCTGCTACACGTCCATTATCAAAAGGTGAGTGTTGTATGGATGATCTGATAAATAGGGCTCAAGGACTTGTTTGTGCATATGATGCCTTCATGAGCTACAACAGTAAGGATAGCGAGGGCCAAACGCGCCTGAAGTCAGCTCTTCCTGTACCTAACACGAGAAAGGGAATAATGCATACACTGGAGCAAGAGAAGTATCTTGTTCCTGGAGAGGTTGAAGACATAGTGATTCCAATTGACGCTCCGATGGGCTTGCGCGCCGTTGTTTCTTTTGGCGTTCATTGGCTAATTTCAGATGAGCCGCTTTACAGACTTGCCGAAACTGGATTTCTAGCTATTGGACAACGGGGAACCCCAGGGTGAGCAGGCAATCGTAACGTTCGCAAAGCCGAAGTCGGCGGCGCTGTTCGCAGACCGGGTTTGGAGCGTCGGCTCATAGGCATGCAGTATTGACCGGCAAGAACCACAACGTCCGCGCTCGCCAGGGCACCTGGAGACGCATTGGCCGAAAGCGGATGCGTGTCAGAGAACTGACCCTTCATCGCGCCAGAGGCGCGCCCTGTGCTGCAAACATGGGGGCCCATCTTGACGGACCCAGGCTCGATTTGCCACGTCTCTTGTCCATTCCAGCAACCCGTGGTTATAGTGAACATTCAAATTCGAGCCAGGGGAGCATTGGATGGCGAAGCAATCATACCAAATCGTAGTACTGCCCGGTGACGGCATCGGGCCGGAAGTGATCACGTGCGCCTTGCGAGTCTTGGGCGCAGTTCGAGAGGTGTTCAACGTAGAGTTCGAGGTCGATGAGATTCCGTGTGGCGGCCATTACTACGTCGAGCACGAAACGGAATGGCCCGAGGGTTCGTTCGAAAAGTGCGAGGCGGCGGACGCGATCTTGTTGGGAGCTGTCGGGCATGAGGTTGATGGTCGAGCCGTTTTTACGAAGCCGGGCAAGCCTTATCCCGAGCCTCAACTGGCGGGGTTTGCCCAAGTAATTGGCAATCGTCGAAAGCTCGATCTTTACGCTAACGTTCGCCCCGTGAAACTCTATCCGGGCGTCAAACACAAGATTCACGGAAAGCTCGTTCAGGTTTGGGACGCAGAGAAAGTCGATTACGTGGTCATTCGCGAGAACACCGAGGATGCTTACACTGGCGAAATGGAAGTGATCGAAGACGGCCGAGTCACCCCGATACGCATCACGCGGAGAGCCACCGAGCGCGTCGTGCGTTACGCTTTCAACCTTGCCCGGCGGCGCAACAAGCTAAAGAAGGTGACGTGCGTCGACAAATCAAACATCATCGGCGCGCATCGATTTTTCCGCGACGTGTTCCGTGGGATCGGCGAGCGCGAGTTTCCGGATCTCGCACTGGACTACGCCTATGTGGATGCCTTTTGTCAGTGGCAGATTCGCAGCCCGGAATGGTTCGACGTCGTCGTTGCTCCCAATCTTGTAGGCGACATCGTCAGCGATAACGGCGCAACAACTGCCGGCGGGTTAGGCTTGGCCGTGGGCGGCAACATTGGCGATGAGCACGCTATGTTCGAGCCAATACACGGCAGCGCTCCTAAGCACGCCGGCAAAGACAAGGCCAATCCGTTGGCTGCGATCCTGGCCATGCAGATGATGCTCGACTGGCTTGCGGCTCGGCATGCTGATGACCGGCTGGCTCGCGCTGCGGGAAAGGTCGAGGCCGCAGTCGCGGCGGTGCTACTGGAAGGCAAGACCCTCACCTATGATTTGATTGGCGAGGAGAAGGCCGCCAGGTGTAGCGAAGTTGGCGCCGCTGTTGAAGAGAAGTTAAGGATGATTGTCTGATTGTAGAAAGTGAGGTGAATAATGATACGAGGACTAGTTCTTAGAGCCCAACTTCCGATTGTCTTAGCTTGTGCGTTGACCGTTTCGTTGGCGCCGGCGTTTGGCCAGTCCAAGAAAAAGGGGCGCGCGAGCGAATCAGCAACTAACGTCGCGCTGTCGCGTCCGGCCGTGTGGCACGACCCGGGCGCTGTTGAGAGCCTCGACTTCGTTAATGGACCGGGGGGCAAAAAGCGTGCGCCAAAACCGCCGTTCACTTTTGTCGAAGAAGACAAGGGCGGCACGAGCCCCAAGGTCAAGGTAAAGGATGCCGCTGGGCAGACGTGGGGCGTGAAGTGGGGCTCGGAGATTCACTCTGAAGTCTTCGCATCCCGGTTGGTCTGGGCCGCAGGCTATTATGTCGAAGCGGCATACTTCGTTAAGTCGGGAAAGATCGCGGGAGTCACCCACCTCAGCCGCGCAAAGAAGTATGTTGCGTCCGATGGCAGCTTCACCAACGCGAGGTTCGAGCTGAAGGAGAAGGGAATCAGCAAACAGACGGACAAGGAGAGCTGGCGCTGGGATAAGAACCCTTTCTTCGGAACGCGGGAACTAAACGGTCTGAGGGTAATGGTCATGCTGACGTCAAACTGGGATCCCAAGGACCAGCGCGACGAAGAGTCGAACACCGCCATCTACACCAAGAGGAAGACCGGCGAAGTTTCGTATGTTATGAGCGACTGGGGCGCGACTATGGGCAAGTGGGGCGGCGTTTTTTCTCGCGAGAAGTGGGATTGCGAAGGCTTCTCGCGTCAGGGCCGGAAGTTTATTACGGGAGTCGAAGGCGGCCTGGTCCGATTCGGCTACGACGGGAAACGCGAGCACGACATGCGAGACGACATCAGAGTGAGCGATGTCAGGTGGTTGCTTGGGTACGTGGGGCGAATCACCGATGCGCAGATTCGGACGGGGCTCGGCGCGAGCGGGGCAACCACTGAGGAGATTGACTGCTTCACGATGGCGATTCGCGAGAGAATAAACCAGCTCAAGAACGCCGCTCGTTAGCTGGCTCGCGGGGCTTGGTTGTCGTGATGATTGTGGGGTTTTGAGGCCGGGGTGGTGGAATGGCAGACACAGAGGACTTAAAATCCTCTGGGCGGCAACGCCCGTGCGGGTTCGAGTCCCGCCCTCGGCATCATGGAAAACCGCAAGTATTAAGGCCGCTGAACTCCACCTTAGGCTACTTCTGGAGCCCAAGACAATCATCGCTTGACCGGCTTACGTTGCCTGTGAATCTTGACCCCTTCCCGAAGCACTTCGAGTGGGAGCAGCGCGCACTTCATTCGAGCAGGCTTGATGTCGCTCTTCAAAGATGAAAGCAGCATGGAGTTTGAGATTACCTCCCCGTTGTCTATATCCAAATCCACAATCAACTCAGTGAGCAGCGAAGCCGCTGCAAGGCTGATTGCGCAGCCGTCCCCCTGGAACCGGACCGTTACTATTACGCCGTCTCGCAGCTTCAATTCAATCCTGATCCGGTCGCCGCACAGTGGATTGAAACCTTCGTGAGTTATGTCCGGACACGACAGGCGACCGAAATTGCGAGGGTTCCGGAAGTGGTCGAGGATCACATCGCTGTAGAGCGCGGCCATAGCTTCTCTCAATCTCTGTTTCTCAATGGCGTTCCCGGCCTGCCTGACTTAAGCGCCACCGCTTCGGCCAGGATGCTCAAAGCTATCTCGCTCGCGGTCACCGCTCCGATATCCAGACCTGTAGGCACTCGCACGCGATCGAGCGCTTGCGCATCCACACCGCTTTCCCGGAGGAACTTCAAGATAGCCTCGCCCCTTCGCTTGCTACTCAACATTCCTATGTAGGGCGCCTCGGTGTTCAAGACAATCTTCAGCACCGGAATATCGTACTTGTAATCGTGCGCAGCAAGGACGACAAAAGTCGATGAAGTGTAGCGCAGCGCGCGGGCAATCTCGGAGGGGATTCCGACCAGCAACTCATCCGCGCCGGGGAACCGTTCCCTCGTTGCAAAGCGGGGCCGGCCATCCACTACAATCGTTTTCAGCCCGAGGTTCTTTGCCAGGCTTACCAACGGCATCGAAACGTGCCCCGCGCCAAAAACGATCAGCGTCGGCGACGGGCCATGCACCTCGAAGAATACGTCAGTCGAAGATCGAGTCGAATCGAGCGCGACGGTGCGAGAGGCGCGCCTCTGAATCAGATCGAGCGCGATCTCCTGCGCCTCCCGATCAAGCTCGGGAGTCCCGAGAGTGCCGGCTGCTCGTCCGTCGTCATACACGATGAACTTGGACGCCGGCCGGTCCAGCGGCGTAGCTACCACTACGCACCTGCCGTTTTCAACCTCACCACGAACTGCCCGGTACAGGGCGCGCAGATGGTCTTCGGGGTTCGCAAGATCCACCGGTTCGATCATTATGTCTATGGTTCCCGCGCAGGTGAACCCGCCCTCCCACGCGTCCTCTTCGCCGAGGTTCACAGAGAGCATCCGCGGTTCGAAAGAAGCGAGGGTCTGTTCTGACGCCTCGATCACTCGCGCGTCCACGCACCCGCCCATGGTCACCGAGCCCAACAGGTGACCCTCTTCACCAACCCACATCTTGGCTCCCTCTTTCTTGGGGCCCGTGCCGCGGGTCGCGACCAGCGTGACCATCGCGACTCGCTTCTCGATCCTGGCGAGGTTCTCAATCTGATCGAACACGTCTTCCATAAGCGGTTCACAAAACGAGGTGTCGCTCCAGCGCCCGCAAGCTCTGCAGGTTATGTAACGGCGCAAACAGATCCAGATGCGGAAGCGCGGCTTGCATTCCGCGAGTCAGCGGCCGGTACTCAGGACTCGCCAGCAGCGGGTTCAGCCAGATCAGCCTTCCCGCACGCCGCTTCAAATTTGCAAGCGACGCGGCGAGGTGTTCCGGTTCTCCAGTGTCCCACCCGTCGCTCAAGATGATTACTATGGTCCGCCTATCAACCAGTTTCGGCCAGCCGGAAACGAAAGCGGCGAGGCTCGGACCGATGAGCGTGCCGCCGGACCACCCACGCGTCTCGCTCAGCGACTCGAGCGCTCGCTCGTAGTCCTTGTTCTTCAAGTGTCCGGTTATTCGTTCGAGTGAGGTGCTGAACACAAACGTCTCGACGCGCGCGAGACTGTTTTGGAGCGCGTGGACGAATTGAAGAAGCAGCCGGCTGTACAAATCCATCGACCCGGACACATCGCATATAACGACCAGTCTGGTCTTCTTTTGTTTGCGTTGCTTGAACGATAGCTCCACTAACTCCCCACCAGTCCTCAGCGACGCCCGAATTGACCGGCGCAGATTAACTCGATATCCGCGCCGCACCGGCTTCCACCGGCGGCTCGGCTTTGACGCAAGCTTCCTGACGATTCTTCTCGCCAGACGGGCGATCTCTTGAAGCTCGTCCGCGCCAAACAGGCTGAAGTCCTTTTCCATGTGGGCGTCGATGTTGCTCGCGGCAGGCATGTTGATATGCTCGGAGTCATTCGACGAGGCGCTCCAGTTCTCGAGAAAAAAAGACAACCCCTTTCGCCCATACTCGAGCGAAGAAGGACGAACTCGGCGGTCGATCCCAGAATGACTTTCGCGCTCGACGATCTTTTGCGGCTGCGAACTATGACCGAGTCCACTCCAGAACTGTTCAAAGAGCTCCGCAAAAATTTCGAACTCCTCGACACGCGATGTAAGCACGCTTCTCAAACTCAAGAAGGTTTCCTGGCGGTCGTCCAGATCGATCAGGCTCAACGTTCTGGCTGCGAGCATCGCTTCGGCGGGCGTTGCCGCGATGCCCCGCTCCCTCAATGCGCGACAGAATAGGACGGTGTTGGTGAGAGTGGATTCGGCCGCTGTTCCATTCATGACCCGGGACTCATCATTTCATCGAGGCGAGCGCCGGCCTCAGTTTCAAACTTGCGCAGGTCCGCCTCGTCCTTGAGAAAGCAGCCCATCGTCTCGCTGACCACTTCCCGATCGAGGTGCGTCGTGTTTAATGCAACGAGAGAGGCTGCCCAGTCGAGCGTCTCGGCGACGCCGGGAACCTTAGACAGATTGAGCGCCCTTGCGGCTTGGATCACGCGCGTCAGCTCAGAAGAAAGCGCCTCGCTGATTGCGGGCACTTTGGCGCGGACGATCTGCAACTCCTTGTCGAACGACGGGTAGTCAATCCAAAGATAAAGGCATCTCCGTCTCAACGCATCGGAAAGCTCGCGCGAGCGATTCGACGTAAGCACGACGTGCGGCCGGTGCGTCGCCGCAATCGAGCCGATCTCGGGAATGGTAACCTGAAACTCCGAGAGTACCTCCAGCAAGAAGGCCTCGAATTCCTCATCGCTGCGATCCACCTCGTCAATCAACAGTACGGGAGAGCGAACCGGGTCGGTTATGGCTTGGAGCAACGGGCGCTTCAGCAGGAATGGCTCGCTGAAGATCGACGCTTCTTTTTCAGCCGCGGTGCCCGGCGTAGACTCCTGCAGCTTGATATGAAGCATCTGCCTGGGGTAGTTCCATTCATAAAGCGCGGTGGTGGCGTCCAAACCTTCGTAGCACTGAAGCCTTATCAATTGCGTGTCCAGCGCGCTGGCGAGCACCTTCGCGACCTCGGTCTTGCCAACGCCCGCGGGGCCTTCAATCAACAACGGCTTGCCGAGCGCCATCGCAAGGTACAACGACGTGGCGACGGCGGCGTCGGTAACGTAGGCTTGTTGCTCGAGCAACTCCTGGATCTGGCGAACCTCTTCTCTCAAAACTACCTCGCTTCGGATAAACGCTCGAAGTCTTCAGGCGTGTTGATGTCTTCGGGGAAGGGAAGATCGAACTCCGCCGCGCCGACCAGGCCGGGGTTCGCGTCAACGAGCTTCCACGCTGCCTTGTCCCCGTGCAACTCAACCAGCTTGTCAAACAGCGGCTTCGCAAAAAGCATCGGGTGACCTTTTCGTCCGCGATAAGAAGCCAGCACAATCTGATCGGTCCGTTGCCGGAAGACTTCAGCCACTCTTTCTATTATGTCGGGATCAACTCCGGGTTGATCGCCGAGAAGGATCATTATGGCGTCTGACTTCGCGTCGATTGCTCCGATGCCGGCGCGGTACGAAGAAGCGCACCCTTCGCCGAACACCGGATTGTCGATGACCTTTGCGCCGTCGAAGTCGACGCGTTTGCGGACTTCGTCAGCCGCCCGGCCAAGGACAACGACGACCTCATCAAGCGCGGGGGCTCGGCGAGCCTGACCGACAACCCATTCGAGCAAGGTTGTCCCCCGGTATGGCAGAAGCTGCTTAGGCTGCCCGAGGCGGGTTGACGCTCCAGCGCCGAGAACCAACCCGGAAATGAATTTGCTCATAGCCCACCAACGCCTTGTGTCCGATAGGATTCGGGCGACCGGTCAAACGATTCCTTACATCGAATGCAGCAGAAGTAAAAGGTCGCATCCTCGACGCGCGACTTGTATTTCGCGCTCGCTGGATCGACGGTCATCCCACACACAGGATCGCGCGCTTCACCGGTTGTCTCCAGCGGCGCCTCAGCCGAGGTCGTGCTATCCATTACCGGTAGCTTCAACCCTGGCTTCGCCGGTTGAGCCGCTTGCTGAGCAAGGGACCTTCGCAACTGAATTATCTCCGCCATAACGCTGAGCGCGATTTCGGGCAGCGTCTCGCTTCCCAGCTCGAGTCCGGCGGGACACTTCACGCGCTCGAGATCTTCGGCGGGCACCCCTTTGTCTAGCAAATATTGAAACAGCCCCTTTGCTTTCTTTGCGCTTGCGACGAAACCGAGGTATTTCGGAGTTGTCCCGGCGACCGCTTCAAGACCCTCTTCGTCGCCGGTTCCCATCGTGGCGACTACGACGTAGCTGGATGAATCTATCCGGTTCCTTATTGCACTGAGATCCGTCAGTACGAGGTCAGCCTCCGGGAATCGTTCGCGAGTCGCGTCGGGATCAGCGACAGACACCTTGAAGTCGAGCAGCTTGCCGAGCCCGGAAAGAATCTGCGCGACTGGTGAGTTGCCGACGATCAGCAGCGCGGGCTTGGGACGCACAGGTTCCAGATAAATCTCGAGCGAGCCGCCACCTTCACAAGTCATCAGATGTGATTCGACTCCTTTCCAGTCATCGTGCGCAGATTCGGGGCTGATACTCACGAGCTTTGGCTCGCCCGTTTGAAGAGCCTTGAGAGCTTCGCGAATGACGATGGGTTGAACGCATCCGCCTCCGATCCATCCGTTGATCGAGCCGTCAGGAAGTATGATCGCTTTCGATCCGGGCCTCGCCGACTGAGGGCTCTTGTAGGCTACGACGGTGGCGATGACGAAGGGCTGCTCTTCGGCCCGCAACCGGGTAGTTTGATCGAGGATGTCTTTCCACATGGTCTTCATTTGTGCCAGTTTTCTACGTGAAGACCGGCAATACGTCTGAAATGCCGTTTCAACGAGATACGCTTGAGCCCCTTACAGCGGCGTCTCGGCCGCGTCACGGTCGAAAGACGTTCCGTATCGAGGAGAACTTGTGGCGCGGTCATGGCGATGTGCGGTCGCTGAAGAAACCCCGTCGATCCAATGCGATCTTCTCTATCTCGTCAATCTCTTGATCTTAAAGACCTTCGTAGACCTTCGCAGCCAGGCTGAGAACGTCTTCGTTCTCTTCGATGGACGCTTTAACAATCAAGCGCACTCTCTGCCCTTCGGCAAGGCGTAGATCGCCTAGGGCCAATGGCCGGAAGGCGCCATTCTCGTAAACCGCGTCTATCAGCAGTCCCATTCCTATGTACTCCTGGAAGCAGTGCTCACCCTGCGAGATCGTCGCGCTCAAGAGAGTCTCGACGTTGTTAGCGTAGCTCACGCACCACGGCGCGGGGTCAGATTCCTAGCTGAAAACGGACCGCCTTCAGAACCTCGTCGCGCTGGGTCGTATCGTTGAGCGTGCCATACATTCGGGACAGTCGTTGTTTGTCGAGCGTCCTGATCTGATAGCACAGAACAACTGAGTCTACCGTTAAGCCACCAGTGCCGCTTGGGATGAACGATTCGTTCGGATGAATACGGCGGGCCGCCTTGCGAGAGGTTATCGGAAGAACGTTCACCACACGCAGAAGATCATTATTCATAGTTTCGCTAATTACTAGCACTGGGCGAACTCGACCTTGCTCCGAGCCGATGACCGGATCCAGATTCGCCTGCCAGATACTCCATCGCTCGACACTCACTGCGTGTCCACCTCCGCGTCGGCATACTTGAAATCCTCCTTTACTTCCTCCAGATCAGCGATGAACATTGGGTCGTTCTCCGCCAAGGCGAGCGGAAGACGATGAACTAGAGCATATTCCGGATTGTGGCAGGTGATGACTATCTTGTCTCCGAAATCCCATTCCCCACCAATCAGAGCCCGGAGATTTGGAGGAGTTGGCCCTTCGTCTATGAAAAGCTGCTCGTGCGCCACAACGATCCAATCGCGTCTGGGTCCGACTAGATCAGCCTTATCGGTCTCCCTTTCCCTACGTGCCTCCAGGAGACGCTCGGCCTTGTCGGTGAGCTTAAACTCAGTGGGAAACTTTCCTTTCTCTATCACCTTCTCACGCAAAAGAAAGCGAAGGTCGCACAGCGTTTCCACGTCTGTTCTCAGGTACGCATAATGCGGGTTGCCTTCCGGGTAATCCGAAGTGATCAATAGGAGCGGGTCCGAAGATCCATCATCTAGTAACCTCGCCGGTTCTTCACCGCAGCGATCCTTATCCATCATTACGAAAAGGTTTATCGCTGCCGAAATGCTTTTTGCGTTGACAAGCGTAGCAATATCTATCATCGCGATTTCCTCCACTCAAGTTGAGGTTCTTCTTTGGCCTCACCCAGCTATCTTACTCCGTCACGCCGTGTTCCCTCAAAAGCTTCCACACCTTCGCCGGGGTGATCGGAATGTCGATGTGACGAACCCCCAGATGCCACAACGCATCAACCACCGCATTCACGATCGCAGGCGGAGCACCGACGGTTGCGGACTCGCCGATGCCCTTCGCGCCGAGCGGATGATGCGGCGACGGAGTGCAGGTCTTGCCCGTTTCCCAGTTGGGCGTCTCGACCGCAGTCGGCACCAGATAATTCATGAAGCTGCCGTTCAAGTTGTTGCCGCTCTCGTCGTACTGAATCTCTTCGTACAGCGCCGGCGCCAGGCCCA
>JBGQGO010000069.1:0-15026 GCA_041497455.1 Blastocatellia bacterium
ATCGTTCGCGGCAGGCCCAACCACAACCAGCGTCAGGGAAAACGGCGTACCCGGCCGGACCAGCGTGTAAAAGTTGGAATCACCCCGCGGAATGAGAAGCGAAAACGTGTGGGTAACATCCCTTCCTGCTTCATTCGCGCGATCGTCCGAGTCGAGCGCGCGAATGCGCCCGATGTAGTGAGGATCGTGGATGCCAGTCCGGCGCGTGGCGTTGGGCATGTTCACGAAGACCTTGATCGTGAACTTATCACTGTAGGTGATCGGCCCGGTCTCGATCACCAGCAGCGTTAGCGGATGAGTCGTGGCACCGCTGGCCGCGCCCAGCAACGTCCTCGCCTCAGCCTGGATCTCAGTCGTCAACGTCAGGGGCATAGTGGTGAGAGTGTCGGGTTTTTGCGTCAGGGTCACGATCTTTTGACTGGTCTTCCGCTGAACCGTCTTTCGCGCCGCGGTCACCAGCGGCATCTCCATTGGGGCGGGCGACTGCGGCTCCGCGTAAGTGACATTCGTCATGTACTTGATGATGTCAGATACCGTTACCGTGACCTGCGAACCATCAATGTTAGTGTAGGTGTAAGGCTGTTTGCCCCAGATGTACCCGCTCGGTCCCCACGGGGCTTCGGGATCGGGCTGGACTCCTCGATACCACGACCAGACCCGGTCAATGTTCGCGTGGTGCATGCAGAAGATCGGGTCCAGGGCGGCATAACGCAACGTGCCCATGTCCCGATTCTTGCCGAATCGCGAGCCTACCCAGTCGTGCCCGTTGTTGTGAGGGTAATGTTCGAGCGCTCCCATTCCAGTGGAGTTCGGGATCGGCGACTGCGGCGGCACCGCCTTCCCGGCAAAGTCTTCGAACTCGAGCGCAAGCATTGCCTCGACGTACGCCGGGCTCATGTACTTGATGGTCTCCTCAATGTGCTCCTTCGAGTCCTTCGACCTTTCATTCACGGGATCCATCGTCGGTTGCTGGACTGTCGGTTTCCGGTAACCGTCCCACAACGCCTGATTGTCGAACCCCAGCCCGTCGTCATTGACCATGTCCTCCTTCGTAAGATCGTAGCCGAAGAGCGGACTGGGAATACTCCTCATCGCGCGTTCTTTGGTATTTGGAATCTCCTTGTGTGAGATCCAATCCCAGAAAGGCAAGGCGAACTTGGATCCGTCCTCGCCCAGGACCGTGGTGACGATGTTCGCGAGTTGACGCTCGAAGAACCAAAGGTAACCGCGATGCCACGGCAGGAAGAACCAACTCCAGTGGACTTGATCGACAACGCCGGGTTTGGCCTCGGTGCAGTGCCTTGCGTGGGTCATGACCCACTGATCCCATTGCAGCGGGCTATCGACGCTCAGCGGCTTATCCTTGCTGCCATTTCGCATGTAGCTGACGGCTCGGCAGAGCAGCCGGACCTCGAGATCCGTCAGGTCGTAGAAGCTCTTGCGCAACCGCTGCGGCTCGCTCTTGAAGTCGATTTGATGCGCGGCCGCATGCAGATGCGCCGCACTTCCGCTTTGAGCCGCTGGCATAGTCAGAGCTTTCGCGGGCGGCGAAGCGGCCGCCAGCGCTCCCACTGTCATTCCAGCCTGGACCAGGAAATCGCGCCTCCCAGCCCGTAGTCCCCGTTGAGTCATTGCAGACGTCTGCTCTTTTTTCTTCGTGGGCATATGTGAGTCCTCCTTTAGCAATCTTGTTAACAAGCAGCCAGGTCTATCTGCGGCCCGCAGTATATCAAACAATTGCAATTGACAATAGCCTGTAGCGACATCAACATCACACACCGATTCTTGGGTGAAGGTATATGTGATCGCTATACGTCGAGAAGGCGAGCAATTCAGTTTTCCGGTTGAGGGAGTAGACGGAGAGTCGATCTCGATGCTCAAAGTTCAAATCTGGTGAAGCATGGTATCCGTGCGAATCCGTCGGATCAGTGTCATCCGTGGTCTATCCGGCACTTGCAAAGCGATGCTTCCGAAAGCATAGACCACGGATGAAACGGATTCGACGGATTTGCACGGATCTCTTGAAATCTTATCAGCACTCTGGGGTAAGCTGATGGAAACTCTTTGGTATGATCTGTCTCACGGCATCAGGACGCTTTTCAAGAACCCGGGATTCATTGCCGTCGCTCAGGGCTCGCCTCACGCCGAGACTGGGCGAAAGGTTTCAGTAAGCGGCCCGCGACGAGAAGAGCAAAGACTAGAACCGCAGAGGACACACAGGAACGCGGAGGATGGCAACTCCTCTGCGTTCCTCTGCCGTTGAACGTTCGATTCAAACTCCCATCTTGAACCGCTCGTGAGCGGCGCGCTCGAGCGCTTCGCGGTGGTCGGGGTGCGCGATCTGAATCAGCGATCGTGCTCGCTCACGCAAGCTCTTGCCGTACAGATAGGCCACTCCGTACTCGGTGACGATGTAGTGCACGTGCGCGCGAGTAGTCACAACGCCTGCACCCTGTTTCAAGTAGGCGACAATGCGTGACTCACCGCGGCTTGTGACCGAAGGGAGTGCAATGATGGGCTTGCCCCCTTCCGACAGCGACGCGCCTCGAATGAAGTCCATCTGGCCGCCGACACCCGAGAACTCGTATATGCCTATCGAGTCCGCGCAGACCTGACCTGTCATATCTACTTCGATGGCGCTGTTGATCGCCGTCACTCGCGGATTGCGCCGGATCACCGCCGTGTCGTTGACATAAGTGATATCAAGTAGAGCAATCTGCGGATTGTCGTCAACGAAGTCGTACAATCGGCGCGTACCCATTGTGAATCCGCCCACAACTTTGCCGGGGTGAGTTTTCTTCAGCCGTCCATTGACGACTCCGCGCTCGACCAGGTCTATGATCCCGTCGGAGAACATCTCGCTGTGTATGCCCAGATCTTTGTGCGAATCGAGCGCGGCGAGTACCGCATCGGGGATTGCGCCAATCCCCATCTGAAGAGTTGCGCCGTCTTCGATCAGGCCGGCCACGTTTTGAGCGACAGCCCGATCGGCATCCGAGAGCTTACCCGGCGCGTGTTCGAAAAGCGGTTCGTTGACTTCGACCGCAAAAGCTATCCGGCCGACATGTATCTGCCCGTCGCCGTGCGTGCGCGGCATCCTCGGATTGACCTGCGCGATCACAGTCGTAGCCATCTCGACTGCCGACCGCGCAACGTCGACGGAAACACCGAGCGAACAGAATCCGTGCATGTCGGGCGGCGAAACGTGAATGAGCGCAAAGTCCAGCGGGAGGATTCTCTTACGGAAGAGCGCCGGAACCTCGCTCAAAAAGACGGGCACGTAATCGGCCTCGCCCGAGGCCACGGCCTGGCGGAGATTCGGGCTGACGAAGAGCGAGAGTGTGCGGAAATTTTCTCTGTACTCGGGTTTCGCGTACGGAGCATCGCCCTCCGTGTGCAGGTGAATGATCTCAACGTCCCGCAGTTCCGGGGCGCGATTCACCATCGCGTTGATGAGGTGTTGGGGCGTAGCGGCCCCACCGTGAATGAAAACGCTATTGCTCGATTTAATGGCGCTCGCTGCATGCTCGGCTGTGACGAACTTCATATCGTGCTTCAATTCGAAACGCTGCCCTAGCAGGCTGCTGAAAAAGGGGGATCGCCCGCCCTCACTGTGGATTCTTGATAATCCCACCAACGCAGTTGGTGGTGCGTTCATACTCGGCCTACACGTGCGGCAACGTCGGGCTCCCGAATCCCACCAACTGCGTTGGTGGGATTGCCGGTGAATGTTTGTGTGTCATCGACTTTTTCAGCAGCCCCTCTAGACTCCCGACGGAACTTCTTCCACCTTCGATTCCCGCACAAACTGAATCCCGG
Source organism: Blastocatellia bacterium (assembly GCA_041497455.1). Taxonomy (GTDB): domain Bacteria; phylum Acidobacteriota; class Blastocatellia; order UBA7656; family UBA7656; genus Onstottus_A. Next base: position 3,820 of record JBGQGO010000069.1, read on the forward strand.
CGTCGATGGCTTTTAGGTTTAGATCGAGCAGCGATGTCTTCTTCGTCACCGTCGCAAGCGCCCTGATGAGCCCCTCTTTGTCCAGCAGGTTCGTTATTCCAAGGTACGCGCCAAGCGCCACCATGTTTGCGATCTTAGCGCTGCCAATTTCGTCGGCCAGTGCGGTAGCCGGCAAGGCGACGATTTCGACATCATCTCGCTCAGGTGCCTTATCAATCAGCGACGAGTCGTAAATCAGCAGCCCGCCGCTGACTAACTCAGTTTGGAACTTATCTAACGAGGGCCGATTCATCGCGATCAGGACCGTTGGATCGGAGACCAGCGGCGATCCTATTGGTTCGGTCGAGATGTTGACGTGACAGTTAGCCGTGCCTCCGCGCATCTCAGGGCCGTATGATGGAAGCCACGACACGTGATATCCCTGGCGCATGCCTGCTTCGGCGAGCAAGCGGCCCAGGAAGAGCAATCCCTGGCCGCCGAATCCCGCGATCTTGATCCTCGGGTTCCTATAGCAGGTCGCAACCACGGGCGGCGTGAGAGTCTCAAGAGCCTGTTCGCCGCTCGGACGACCCAGTCCAAGAACCGCAGGAATCTGCTCCGCGGGAACATCCTGTCTCTTGCGCGTCCAGCCCTCTCTGGAGGCCGACTCATCTTTGAGCACGCCGAGCGGGAAAGTCTTCATCAGGTGGTCCCTCACCCAGTCGCACGACTCCTCCGGCGTCAACCCCCAACCCGTCGGGCACGGAGATAGCACTTCGATCAGAGAAAAACCGCGACCTTCAATTTGATTCTGAAGCGCCTTGCGAACGGCCTTCCGAGCTTTCATTCGAGACTTGTTGTCGTAAAGCGCAACGCGCTCGATGTAGGTTGGACCTTCGAGGGTAGCCAGTAGTTCACTCACTCGCAGCGGGAATCCTTCGCCCTGAACCGTGCGACCCAACGGCGAGGTCGTCGTCTTCTGACCCATCAACGTAGTCGGCGCCATTTGACCGCCGGTCATGCCGTAGATCGCATTGTTAACAAAGAAGACCGTTATGTTCTCGCCGCGATTGGCTGCGTGCAGGATCTCGTTGCCGCCGATGGCCCCCAGATCACCGTCGCCCTGGTAGCTTATGACCAGGCTGTCAGGCAAGGCGCGCTTGACCGCAGTCGCAACCGCCGGGGCGCGTCCGTGTGCGGCTTGAATGTTGCCAACGTCGAAGTAGTAATACGCAAAGACCGAGCAGCCAACCGGGCTGACGAAGATGGTTCGGTCCTGCGCGCCGAACTCGTCTATGACTTCGGCTACGTATTTGTGTAGATTGCCATGACCGCAGCCGGGGCAGTAGTGCGTCGTCAGGTGATCACCCGGCTTGCGATCAAACTGCCCATAGAGACTCTTCGACCTCTGGTAAGCTTTCACGTACATGTTCTGCCTCGCTGGCTAGGATAATCTGCTCCAGGAGTTCATCTGTCGTCGGAACCATGCCGCCGACTCGCGAATAGAAGTAGACGGGTCGTCGTCCGTCAACCGCCAAACGGACATCGTCGACCATCTGGCCGTTGCTCAACTCGACGGTTAAGAAACATCTGGCCCACTCGGCTTCGAAAGCGATTTCCCTTGCAGGGAACGGCCACAGCGTCTTGGGTCTGAACATCCCGGCTTTGACGCCTTGCGCCCTCGCGCGATCAACCGCTGTCTTGAGTAACCGCGAAACGATGCCATAGCCGACGACGATTACTTCGGCATCGGCGGTCTTGTACTTCTCGAACATCGCAGTGCCTCGGCTGGCGTTCACGTATTTTTCTTCGAGGTGATTGACGTGCCTTTCGAGGTCTTCGGGAGCCATGTAGATTGACGTAATCAGATTCTCTCGAGTCGCCGCGTCGCCGTGCAAGGCCCAGGCTTTTGACGGCGGCGTGATCATAGTTGACGGAAACTCGACCGGCTCCATCATCTGACCGATAAAGCCGTCCGTCAGCACGATGGCTGGATTGCGGAATCTGTCGGCCAGCTCAAAAGCAAGGAAGGTCAGGTCGCACATTTCCTGCACGGAGTTCGGCGCAAGCACGATCGTATGGTAGTTCCCATGCCCGCCCCCTTTGACGATCTGGTGATAGTCGCTTTGCTCCGGCGCGATATTGCCAAGCCCGGGGCCGCCTCGCATGATATCGACTATCACGCACGGCAGCTCTGAACCTGCCAGGTACGAAATGCCCTCTTGCATCAAGCTGAGACCCGGCCCGGATGAGGCGGTCATCGTACGTTCACCGGCCGAGGCAGCCCCATAGACCATATTGATCGCCGCAACTTCGCTCTCAGCTTGAAGAAATGTTCCACCTGCCGGCGGGAAGTATCTTGCCGCCGCTTCGGTAATCTCGCTGGCCGGTGTGATTGGATAACCGTAGAACGAGCTGCATCCAGCCAGTATCGCCGCTTTCACGACCGCCTCGTTCCCTTTGATCAGCTCTTTTGCCATCGGTCTAGTCCTCAACAAGAATAAGCCGCATTGAGCGTTGGCTGAGTCTGGGTCGCAACCGCCTTCGGGGACTGAAGTCTGTAAACCGTGATCGCCCCGGGTTCCGGACAGGCAAAGAAGCAGATGCCACAGCCGGTGCAACCCGATCCCAGATAAGCAGCAGGATGATACCCGTGTCCATTGAGGCGTTCGCTCAACTGCATCACCTCAGGGGGGCAAGCGGTCACGCATAGCCCGCATCCTTTACACTCTTCTTCTAGGATCTCGATCAGCCCGCGGTCTATTTTTTCGTTGCTCATCACTGGTTTTGCCCCCTTCTCGAAGCCTCCGAAGACACTCTGATGCGAAGTTTAGGACTTACGTAAAGTCTTAGCTATGACGGACATCACGGGAGGACGTGACAGCCATCACAAGCGTGAGGTTACGGTCCAGAAGATAGGGTTGCCGGTTTCAGAAGAAACCGCCGGGCGGCCTTCACCGTAGGCGTTGGGGAGTGCGACAATACCGCTATGCTAACTACGAGGCGGTTGTTCCTCAGACAGGCCATTCATCCCCTCGCGATCTGTCTCGCATCCGCCGCACAGCAAAAAGCCGCTCCAAGACAGTCCCAATTAAGCGTAGATGCCATAGCGAGATTTCGGAATGACCTGCTCGCGCTGGTCAACGCCGAGCGCCTGTCGGCCGGGGCGTCGGCACTTGAGATCGATGAACTGGCCTGCTATGTCTCGAACCGTATCCGAAACAGGCAAAGAAAAAAGCGATGGTGCTGCTTGGGGTGAGAGGTGAAATCGAAATAGGAAAACGGGGAAGCTTCCGCATACCAGTGAGAATGTATAAGAACGAACCGGGCATCTACACTGTAGTGATATGGATCAGTAATGCCGACGGCCGGAACAAGCTCCCGGCAACTAACGCTTGCATCGAGGTTGAGTGAGCGAGGACAAGGTGTCACACACCGCCTTCAGCGTGCGATTCTCACGATCGCTGTGCTACACTCACATTCTCGTTGGTCTGTCTAAGAAATCGCGCACAGAAACCCGAAACGCACGGAGGAATCCGGAACTTGTTATTCAAGTCGAGCCCGTTAAGCTCTCCCAACAGTCTGCGCACATCTGTCGGTAGAACCGCTGCCGCGTTTGTTCTTTCAGTAGCGCTTTTGCCGGCGCCGGCTTTGGCCTCTGTCATAGAACAACAGAAAGACAAAAAACAACCCGCGTCTCAGGATCCTGCTCGCAAAGATGATGGGAAGGTGCCAACCGAAAAAGATCTGGAGAAGGCCAAGAAGCAGGAAGAAGCAAAGCCGGCTCAGGTAAAGTTGACTCCGGCTGAAGCCTCCATCGAGCTCACGATCATAGCCTACGGCGGGCGCAAGCAACTCGACATCGCCCGAGCCGCTATTCAAGAGACTGGTACTATTCGGCTGGCGACCGAGCAGGGCGACCTGACCGGGAATTACCTTTTGCGCTCGATAAAGAAGGAGAAGTCGCCACAGGATTTGCTCCGCGTTGACCTGGAATTGTCGCCCGCCGAGAATGCTCAAGGGCAGACCGCCCCTCCCATCAAGTACGTGATTGGATTCAACAGCGCAAGCGTCTGGTCCGCCCAGAACGGCCAATACGTCAACCCTCGCGCTGGGGCGGACGTCGCCTTCCGCGCTCAACTAACCCACGAGTACATGGCGCTGCTGCGCTACAAAGAGGACGGCTCGAAGGCCGAATATGGCGGGCTGGAGACAGTGGTGGGCGTTGACTCGTTTGTCATCGATCTGACAACAGCCGATGGCGAGAAGACCCGCTACTGGCTGAGCACGAAAACCTATCGCGTGCTTCATTGCGAGTACGAGCTCAAGCTAGTTGAGGGACAGCCGCCCACGAAGTACCGAATCGATTATTACTACACTCCGTTCAGCGCTGCGGTCGTTCAAAACACGCTTGTGCCGGTTCGCAGAGAGATGAAACAGGACGGCAAGTTCGTTCAAGAGATCAAGCTGACGAACATTGTCTACTCCGCTAAGCTCGACCCCGAGATCTTCCAGCATCTTCAGGAGCAGTGAGCCCGACTCATCACAACCACCAGGACATGACGCTCCCAAACCTCACGAGAAGCTGCGGTTCATTGGCCTAGCAGGCTGCTGAAGAGGTCTTTTCCCTAGGATAAACCTTGGTGTTCAGTCAGCGTCGAGGTACTCGCTAACAGTTAGCCCAACGCGCGCATGGAACTGCGCAGCAAGCGATGGGATATCATCGACCGACTCGTCCAGGGCAACACGCTCGACCCGCCACATCGGCAAGAATACGTGAGTGAGTCCCATATTCCGTTCGCCGCGGACGATCATCTGAACCCAGTCGTCGAACGTGTTCAGGTCTATGCCACGCACGAAGACACCAGCGGCATTCAGTTCGCGCAAAACGCCCCAGACCTTTTCCCGAGGGCTATGGAGGTTGACGATCACGGGCGCGCCCGGCTCGATCCCCGTACCTGAATTCTCAATCTCGGCCATTCTATTTTCTATTTTCTATTTTCTATTTGTGATTTGTGATTTGTCATTGTCATTGGCGCTGCAAGCAAATAACAAATCAAAAATGGCAAATCACAAATACCAAATAGCTACCGCTCCACTATCATCGCGATTCCCTGCCCTCCCCCGATACATAACGCAGCAAGCCCCCGTCTCACATCGCGCCTTCTCATTTCATAGAGCAGCGTCACCAGTACTCGCGCGCCGCTCGCTCCAATCGGATGACCAAGCGCGATCGCGCCGCCATTAACGTTCACGCGCGAGGAGTCAATTCCTAACTTGACCAAGACAGCAAGACTCTGCGCGGCGAATGCTTCGTTCAGCTCGAACAGGTCGATATCCTTCAATTCGAGCCCGGCCTTCTCGAGCGCGCGCTCAATCGCAGGCACGGGGCCCATCCCCATGTAGCGCGGATCAACCCCTGCCGCCGCGTACGAAACAATCTTGGCCATCGGCGCGAGCTCCATCAAACGCGCGCGCTCCTCGCTGGCTACTACGACAGCCGCCGCGCCGTCGTTAATCCCCGACGCGTTGCCCGCAGTCACGGTGCCTTCTTTCTGAAAAGCAGGCTTCAACCGTGCGAGCGTGCCGGCAGTTGTTCCCGCACGCGGGTATTCATCGACTTTGAACGCGACGGGCTCGCCTTTCTTTTGAGCGATCATCACCGAAACGATCTCTTCATCGAAGCGCCCGGCGGAGATTGCAGCTTCCGCGCGCCGCTGGCTCTCGGCGGCAAACTCATCCTGCGCTTCGCGCGTGATTGCGGACGCGGCCGCGACGTTCTCAGCGGTCACTCCCATGTGACAACTGGCCATCGCACACGTGAGCCCTTCACTCAACATCGCATCAATAATCTCGTCGCCGCCGAGCCGGTATCCCCATCGAGCCTTCTTTAGCAGATAAGGCGCGCGGCTCATCGATTCCATCCCGCCCGCTACGATCAATTCAGCATCCCCGGCGGCAATTGCCTGCGCAGCCAGAGCGACCGCCTTCAAGCCTGATCCGCAAACCTTGTTGACTGTAAACGAAGGAACGCTGTCCGGAATGCCTGCGGCTATGGCTGATTGGCGAGCCGGGTTCATCCCTACGCCGGCCTGCACCACGTTGCCCATTATTATTTCTTCGATGTCGGAGCGATCGATCCCCGCGCGCTCTAATGCGCTTTCAATCACGACGCGGCCAAGCTCGGTTGCGGGAACATCGGTCAACGCGCCGCCAAATGACCCGATCGCAGTTCGGACTCCGCTCACGATAACTGCTTTTGACATGAATCCCATTCCTCTCTTCTGTTGGCGCCCAGGCGCAATCTATCGTGTCGCATCAGCGGGGTCGCGAGCAGCGCCTTAGAAACCGTAAGCAACGCTCTTGCGACCTCTGCCAAGGCGTCTTTTCGACCTGCTTTGCTTGCACATTCTATCGTTGATTGGCTGTAACATCTCTGAAACCCACATCGTCAATCCATATCGCTCCACGCTCTAGAATGCGAGTCGAGCCGCCGAAAGAAAGTTGCACTCTGTTCGCTCCGGGAAAGCTCTGTCTTATCTGATTTCCAGTGATAACAAAACTGCGGTAGGTCCACTCTGTAGTCGGTTTCATCTGCCAGATTCCTGTGCTGCCCAAGGCAGATTGATTTTCTCCCCAAAAGACCGCAAGAAAAGCGACGCTGCTAGTTTGGGTTGTATTTCGATACCAAGCTGATATTTCATAATCGTGATCGGGCTCTATCGGGATCAATTGTGGCGCAGTCCACCGTAGATTCGAGTCGGCTCCAGGATTTCGGATGGACAATGAGTGATCTCCAGCATGTCCTTGCGCGGCCTTCCATCTGAACGTGCCCTCGCCTCGACCTTCTATTTCCCAACCAATCGGATAGTTTTCTCCTTCCTCAAAAGATGGATTTGGCGCCAGGTTCATCCGAGAGTTTGGGCCTCGTGAATCGTGTTCTGTCTGAAGCTTTGCTTGACTTAGAGAAGGACAAGTAACAAACGCCATAAGGATCATGGCTGCCGAGACAGCCTTAAAGGTCATAATAGAGCGATTCAATGCTTCGTCCTTTCCGAGCGGAGGCCTGACGTGTAATGCTGGGCTACGCTCGCCGTTAGGCGCCACATCTGAATAGAATGAGGGCTGACCACCTGCTATTCCTTCACAACCCTCACATCATCGAACGCCTGGCCCTTCTGCGCGTAACAGAACAACCCGATTTTACCACGCCTGTAAGAACCATCGTTCACCTCGAATAACTGTCTTCCATCCACCGAAGCTTTGATCACATCTCCGTCAACTTTTACTTCGATCGCCACCTCAGCGCCTGGACGATAGCCCTTTTCAACGGTCTTAAGCTCAGTGTAATCCGCGCCTTCTCGCCTGTCCAACCTGGTGATCGAACCGCCGCTTAAGCCGTCCTGCAGAAACAGCAGGCGATAGAAGTGCTCCGAGTCCTGATAGCGAAACACAACGCCAAAACCGTCATCATCAATCGGCTTTGCTCTCACAGAGAGTGTGTAGTCTTTCCAACCGGCATCTCCGGCGACAAGGTAGGTTCCGAACCAGCGCCCGACGAAATCGCCGCGCCGTCCCCATATGTTGCTGCGCTGATGCAGCCATCCATCTGTGCCGGCTCGCCAATCCGACGGCCCTTCGATCGTGTCGGGATCATCCACAACGGTCCAGTTGATCAAACGCGTATCGTGGAACCGCTCGTCCAACAACACGCTGTTCGCGCAGCCCCAAGGCACGAGCGTGGCCGCGCAAACGACACTGTGCGCGCAAATGCGAATGAGTAATCTGAGAAGCGGACCGTGACTGGGAACCGATGCCTTCATCATGCCATCATCGGGGGGTCATGGAGCGACTCGAGCAGTCGAAGCCGATGGCTTGCGGTGTTTTAGCCTCTCCACTTCGGTCCTGCCTGAAGGATAAGACTGGTAAAGCGTGAAGTTTTCGACTTGAATGCAGGACAGCGGGCTCCCGTCCTCTCCGCTGGTATCAATTCCTACGCAACCATTGTGAATGTAAATGCCCCAGCGCCTGCTGCGCCCTTCGCGCGGGAGGAAGGCCGTGGGAGTATGGCCGAAAAAACACAGCTTGCCGTCGTAGCCTTTGAAGAAGTCGAGGTCACGCGTCCACACCAGCACGTCCGTGTCGGTCTCCGAAGGAGGCTCTCCCGGGGCCAGCCCCGCGTGAACATAGATAGCCTGTTCGTCTTCGTGATAGAAAGGCAGGCTCCTGATGAACTCGACGTGCTCTTGCGGAATCTTGATGTCGGACACGTCCTTCAATTGGTCAAGCTCAAACCCGTAAGCCGACAGCGTCGCAAGCCCTCCGTTCTCCGGGATCAGCCATTGCAGATCGCCATAATCCAGACAATCGAGCATCATCTGTTCGTGATTACCTCTGACTACGACGATGCTCGGGTTGTTGTTTACAAGCTCGATCACCCGATTGACTACACCAGGCGCGTCATCGCCTCGATCTATCAAGTCGCCAAGAAAAACGATCTTGTCCCGCGCAACGTCCCACGGGACGTTTTGTATCAACTGGTCGAGCAGCTTCGATCGCCCGTGTATGTCGCCTATCACGTAAGTCGCCATTGAGTGAGTCAACCTTCGGTATTACTGTTTTCGGGCGATCTCTCTCAGCACACCCCGCAATTTGTACCTGTTTCCTTCTACTCTTGCGCCCGTCACTTCCAACCAGCCCTCGTGGTCCTTTGTTGAGTAGTCGAAATGAAAACTATCATTACCGCTGGCCCCGCCCCCATTAACGTGAACGTCTGCCGCACTCATTACTCGGCCAACCTCATCTTTCAGTTTATCGATGAAACCGGTTTCGTCAAACGTCGTGCCTTTCTGCTCGTCGATCGTAAAGAGGAGGTTGAGATCTCGTCGGCGTCGCGTTGTCTCTCCCGACAAAGTGGAACCGCCGCCTTCGTCATCCGAGACTCTTAGTTCAGGCACTTTCATTCTCTCGACCATTTGACCTAAAGAGAACTCCCGAAAGAAGCGGGTTTCTGGTTCCGCCTGCGTCCGACAGGAACCCCCAGAAAGCGCGAATCCCGTAATGATCAGAGAAAAGAAAAGGCGTCTCATATCATCTCTCCCGGATCCTGGCTGCTAGAAAACTGTAAGCAACCAAACCGTTCGGCCGGCATAATCCTAGTCTACTAATGAGTCTTCGCGATTTACAGGCGAGTGCGACTGGTCGGTGATACCGTTAGCCGCTTCGAATGCCTCGCCCAGGCCATCGAAGTCGCCGCTCGCGATACTCGACCTCGCAGCCTCCATTTCGCTGATCACTTCATCGAGCGCAACTGTTATCTCATCCGCGTTCGTTCGGCAGATGTCTTCCCACATCGACCAGCGGCTCGCGGCCAAACGCACCATCTCAGAAAAGCCGCTGCCAGCCAGTTGAAGGTCCGCGTCGCTTCGGTGGCGCGAAACGGCACACGCCAACGCCGTCGCGAGCAACTGAGGCGCGTGACTCACGCGCGCAACTACGCGGTCGTGCTCTTCCGCCGTGAGCTTCACGGGTCTTGCGCCAATGCTGCGAACGACCTCTTCGACCGCGCGAAAAGCGCTGCTTGATTCGGCCTTCGCTTCGTCGACAACCAACGCGTACGGCGCGCCTTGAAACAACTCAGCATCAGCGTGCTCGATTCCCGCTTTGTGACTGCCGGCCATCGGATGTCCGCCGACAAAGCTCACACGTCTCGGAAGCGCTTCACGCGCCACGCGGCAGATTTCGCGCTTGGTGCTGCCCGCATCTGTAACGATAGCGCCAGTCTTGAACGTGTTCCCTCGAGTGCGCAGAAAACCTATGATCGCCCCAACAGGAGCAGCAAGATATACGAGGTCCGCATCACAGACGCCGCCGGAATCGAACGAGGCTTCGGCGTCATCGATCACCCCGCGAGCACAAGCTTTATCGAGTACCGCTTTGGCATCCCAGCCGGTTATGCGCTCGGCGATACCCGCGCGCCGCGCTGCAAGCGCGAACGACCCGCCGATCAATCCGACCCCAACGATCGTAATGTGCTTGAATTGCATAATCAAAACACGACACGGCGACGCGGCGAGGGGGCGAGGGGGAGAAACGGCGTCGGGGAGCAGAGGAGCAGAGGAGAAGAGGAGAAGAGGAGAAGAGGAGAACGCCCCTCTGCTCCTCTGCCCCTCTGCTCCTCTGCCCCTCTGCTCCCCTTCTCCCCGTCTCCGTCCCCTCACTTCGCCGCTGCTTCCTCGACGCCGGGAGCGACTTCGCGATCCACCGCTATCGCGATCAATCGCAAACGGTGCATCAACTTCTCAAACTGATCGGGCAGCAACGACTGGGCGCCATCGCACAACGCGTTCTCCGGATCGTTGTGAACTTCGATCAGCAACGCGTCGACTCCGGCGGCGACAGCCGCCTGCGCAACCGGCGGGACCTTATCGCGGCGGCCGGTCGCGTGGCTCGGGTCGGCCACCACCGGAAGATGAGACAGCTTCTTGAACACCGGAATCGCCGCAACATCGAACGTGTTTCTCAGATAAGGCTCGAACGTGCGGATGCCTCGCTCGCAGATAATCACCTCGTGATTGCCGCCCGACATTATGTACTCCGCGGCGAGCAGCGTTTCTTCGATAGTAGCCGCCGGCCCTCGCTTGAGAAGGACCGGCTTGTTGATTCGTCCGACTTCGCGAAGCAGATTGAAGTTCTGCATATTTCGCGCGCCGATCTGGAGTATGTCAACGTAGCGAATGAACAGCGGAATCTGTGACGGCTCCATCACCTCCGACACAACAAGCAGGTCGTAACGGTCGGCGGCCAGCCTCATATACTTCAGGCCTTCTTCGCCGAGTCCCTGAAACGAATAAGGCGACGTGCGCGGCTTGAAGGCCCCGCCTCGCAGCACCTTGGCTCCGTTACGCGACACTATCTCAGCGATATCCATTATCTGATCGCGGCTCTCGACCGTGCATGGCCCGGCCATCATCACGACTTCGCGCCCGCCTATGGTCACGTCTTTGATGGTGATCTGAGTGCCTTCAGGTCTGAAGCCGCGGCTGGCGAGCTTATAGGGGGAGGTTATTCGCAGCACCTCCTTGACGCCGTCCAGCAGCTCGATGTCTCGCCAATCGATCTGACGGTCGCCGACCGCGCCGAGCACGGTGTGCAGCACTCCAGTCGAGCGATGTATGTCGAAACCTAATCGTACGAGTTTGTCTATTACGCCGGAGATCTGCTCTTCA
>JBGQGO010000070.1:0-14755 GCA_041497455.1 Blastocatellia bacterium
AAGAGTCCTGCACATCTGCCTGTGCGGAATCTTCGATGATCACCTTGTGCTTTCTCATCGGTCTTCCGCGAGCTTGTTCCTGGCAAAGAACTCATCAAAGAATTTGTCGGCTGGCATACCGCGCTTTGCCTTCAGGCTTTCGAGACCACGCCGAATTCCTTCAATGGCTTCCATGCGCTCTTTGGCTTCCAAGAGGTGCTGGTAGCCCTCGGCGTCTTGGACCACGAGCGCGGCTTTTCCGTTGACTGTCAAAATCATGGGCTCTTTGGTTTTTCTCATCTGGCGCATGAGCTTGGCCGTATCCCGCTTGAAGGTGCTCAAGCTCTGAATGTCTCGTGCAAGTTTCATCCCTTATGCTCCCATTGCTAAATTAGCACGTTATTCAACAACGCAAGACTAACGCGAGGACGTAAGGCCGTCAATCTAATTAAGAAAGCACTCAACCGGCAATGAGGAATAACAATTAGGCATCTGCATCAAGATGAAACAAGTCGTGAACGATGCGAACGGCGCGTTCGGCGTCTTTGTCGCTTATCGCACAGCTTATTCGAATCTCTGATGTCGAGATCATCTTGATGTTGATGCCGGCTCGGCCGAGCGCCGAAAACATCCGCGCAGCAACGTCCGGTTGGTCCATAAGCCCCGCCCCGACTATGCTCACCTTCGCCACGTCTTCGTCCGCAAGCACGCCTTCGGCTCCTGTTCGTGACGCGGCGTCTTCGAGAGCGGCGCGAGCAGTGTCGAGGTCGCTGCGCTTGACTGTGAAGGTGATATCGTTGACCGAGCCGCCTTCGTGAAACGCCTGGATGATCATATCCACGCTCACGCGACGCTCGGCGAGCGCGCCGAAAATCTCACCGGCGACGCCGGGGCGGTCGGGGACCTTCAGGATCGCCAGTCGCGCCTGATCTCGATCGACGGTTACGCCGCTCACGGGCCGGTAGATTTCCATCTCGTCAGCTCCTTTGAGAATGGTTCCTTCGTGGTCCGGGTCGAAGGTGTTTCTTACTCTCACCGGAATCCGATGTTTTCGCGCAAGCTCGACCGCGCGGGGGTGAAGCACCTGCGCGCCGACGCGGGCCATCTCGAGCATCTCCTCGTATGAGATTTCTTTCAGCAGCCGCGCCGTCGGCACGATGTTTGGATCAGCGGTGTACACTCCGCTCACGTCGGTGAAGATGTCGCACGCCGACGCGCCAAGCGCCGCAGCAAGCGCAACCGCCGTCGTGTCCGAGCCCCCGCGCCCCAGCGTGGTCGTATCGCCCTCAGCAGTCGTGCCCTGAAACCCCGCCGCGACAACAATGAATCCATCGTCGAGATGACGGCGAACTCGTTCTGTGTTGATGTCCACGATTCTCGCGGCCGCGTGGATGCTCTCGGTAGTTATGCCGAGTTGCGCTCCCGTCAGCGAGACGGCGCGCGCGCCCAAATCATTGAGAGCCATCGCGACGAGCGCAGCAGATATCTGCTCGCCGGTCGCAAGCAGCGCATCGAGTTCACGGCGGCTGGGCGAGTTGCTCGCCTGATGAGCGAGCTTGACGAGATAATCAGTCGTATCGCCCATCGCTGAAACTACGGCGACGACTGAGTCTTGCTCAGCGGCGCGCGCGATGATGCTCGCGACGTTCTTAATACGAGCGAGGGATTTGACGGATGTTCCACCGAACTTTTGAACAAGCATAAAAACTGGTTTCTGGTTTCTGGTTTGTGGTTTGTGGTTCAGGGTTCGTGGTTCAGGGTTTGGTTGTTGGCGGTCCGCAACCCTGACTCTAATCAGGAACCAGAAACCAGAAACCAGAAACCAGAAACTATTATGCAAACACTCGCAGCACAACTCCCACTTGCTTGGTCGACGCCTGCGCTTCGATCTCTTTGATCGCGCGAGCCACGTTCCGCTCGCTCGCGCGATGCGTAAGCAGGATGATCGTCGCGGGTCCCGTTTGCGGGACTCCGCGTTGCAACAAGCTGTGCACGCTGACTTGATGCCCGCCAAGCGCGTGGCCGATGTTGCCGATCACGCCGGGCGTGTCTTCTGTTTCCAGCCGAATGTAAAACGCGCTGTCGCTGTCTTCGATCGAGCACAGCGGAGCTTCCTCCGAATCGATCGATGGTTGAAAGTACGGCGCGAAGTCCGGGAGTCTCAACGCGCTTGCGAGGTTGATCAAGTCTCCGACAACGGCGCTCGCCGTCGGCATCTGACCCGCTCCGGGCCCGACGAGCATCACTTCGCCCACCGCGCTCCCGCTAATGAAGATTGCGTTGCTGGCGCCTTCCACCGACGCGAGCAGATGATGAAGCGGCACCAGCATCGGGTGCGCGCGCACGTCGAGGCAACCGTTGCCGCGCCGCGCGAGCCCGATCATCTTGATTCGGTATCCGAACTCGTTGGCCATCGCGATATCGAGATCGGTGATTCGCGTGATGCCCTGGCGGTGAACCAGGCTCGCGTCCACGAATCGGCCAAATGCGAGCGACGCCAGGATGGTGATCTTGTAAGCCACGTCGAATCCCTCGACGTCGTTGGTCGGATCAGCCTCGGCGAATCCGAGCCGCTGCGCCTCGGCAAGCGCTTCGGCAAAGCTCTGACCGCGATCTTCCATAGCTGTGAGAATGTAGTTAGTCGTCCCGTTCAGGATTCCCGCGACGCTGGATATTTCGTTCGCTTGCAATCCGCGCTGTATCGTCGAGATCAGCGGGATCCCGCCGCCAACCGCCGCTTCAAACAACACCGTCACGTTGTTGCGATGAGCGAGTTGGAAGATTTCCGATCCGTGCCTGGCGATCATTTCCTTGTTGGCGGTGACGATGTGCTTGCCGTTACCGATGGCGCGCTTGATCGATTCGTAGATGTGCTCGATGCCGCCTGCTACTTCGACGACTATCTCTACCTCGGGGTCGTTAACGACTTCGTTCGGTTGATCGGTGACTCGTATTGAAGACAGGTCGACGTCGCGCGGCTTCGATTTGTCGCGCACCGCAACCCACTTGATTCTAAAACGCGGGTCGCTCGAGAGCAGCTTGACGACGCCAGTGCCGACCGTGCCCAATCCGAGTATGCCTATCGTTATCCTGGCCATTTAGTTTCTCACTCCGCAGATATGCGAGAGTATCCGACATCCGCAAGCACACGCAACCGGGGCTTTTGGACTGCGCCGCCCTGAGCTACAAACATAGGAAGCCATAACCATCGGCGGCGCTTTTGATTCGTCACTCGCAAAAATGGCCTCGCTGGAAAGCTGCGCTAATCCCACCCACGGCAGTGGGTGGATTTGTTCAGGTTGGCCTACAAGACGACGGCTCCTTAGATTGCTTCCGGGAATCCCACCCACGGCAGTGGGTGGATCGTTCAAGTCCAGCCTACATCGGGACACCCCAGAGATTCCCGTTTTGCCCTCTCTCCCCTCGCGGCGCGAGGGGAGAGGGATAACCAAAACCGAAGGGTCGGGCCGCCTCGGAGTAGGCTGCACCTGAACGATCCACCCACTGCCGTGGGTGGTATTCGGGGAAGCGTCGCGCGGCCTTCGTCTGTAGGCTGCACCTGAACGATCCACCCACTGACCGTGGGTGGTATTCGGGCGGCAGTCGAGAAGCCTTCGTCTTGTAGGCCGCATCCACTGCGGTGGGTGTGATTCGTGCAAGGCACTCTCATGGTCGTCCTATTCTCAATCACCCCCCGTCCAAGAAAGCGCGAAATCCGAAACTTTGACTTCGCAAACTTGCGCGCCTAGAATGAACTCTCACTTCAACCGGAACACCAATGAGAATCAACAGGGTTTACACCAGGACGGGCGACCAGGGGCAGACCTCTCTTGTGGGCGGCGCGCGCGTGAGCAAGGCCAGCTTGCGAGTCGATGCTTACGGAGACGTCGATGAGTTGAACTGCGTGATTGGTATGGCGCGCGCCCGATCCCAGGACAAAGAGATAGACGAAGTGCTCGGCCTGATTCAGAACGATCTGTTCACACTCGGCGCGGACCTGGCGAGTCCTTCGGAGACCGATGTCCCGCGCATCGGGGAATCGTTCGTCAAGAAACTTGAGGAACTCGCCGATCGCTTTCTTGCGGAACTCGAGCCGCTCAAAGAGTTCATTCTCCCGGGAGGCTCCGAGGCGGGCGCGGTTCTGCACCTCGCGCGCACGGTCGCTCGGCGCTCTGAGCGGCGCGTCGTCGCGTTATCCGAGACCGAGCAGTTGAACTCTGAGACTATCGTTTATCTGAATCGTCTTTCGGATCTCTTGTTCATCCTTGCCAGGGTGGTCAATCACCGCGCTGGCGTTTCGGAGGAGATGACTGATTTCAGCAAGAGGAGGGTAGTCAGTGGTCCGTAGTCCGTAGTCAGTAGCACAGCGAGCCACGGACTACTGACCATCCGCGAATGACCTGGTTCAAGAAAAAAGACAGGCCCAAGCGGCCCGCCGAGAATGAGGAACGAACTGTCCGAACAGAGGGACTGTTCGTGAAGTGCCAGGGCTGCGAGGAAATGCTCCTCAAGCGCGAGTTCGAAGAGAACCTGAACGTCTGCCCGCGGTGCGGCCATCACCGTCGCATCAGCGCCGTCGAGCGATTGAATCTGACGCTGGACGACGGCCAGTGGATTGAGATGGACGCGGGGTTGTCATCGACCGACCCGCTGAACTTCGTCGACACGAAGAGCTATCGCACGCGGCTTCGCCAGATGCAGGAGAACACCAGGCTGCTCGACGCGCTAATAACAGGTCAGGGCAAAGTCGGCGGCCGTCCCGCGATTGTGTGCGCGATGGAACTGGCGTTCATTGGCGGATCGATGGGCACGGTGGTCGGCGAAAAGATCACCCGCGCGATTGAGCTTGCGACCAAAACCGGCTCAGCACTGGTTGTGTTCTCGGCGTCGGGCGGCGCGCGCATGCAAGAGGGCGCGATCTCGCTGATGCAGATGGCGAAGATATCGGCGGCCCTCGCGCGGCTGGATGAAGCAGGGCTTCCGTTTATCTCGGTGCTAACCGATCCGACAACGGGCGGAGTCACCGCGAGCTTCGCGATGCTGGGCGACCTTAACATAGCCGAGCCGGGAGCGCAGATCGGGTTCGCCGGGCCGCGAGTGATCGAGCAGACGATAAAACAAAAGTTGCCCGAAGGTTTTCAGCGCGCCGAGTTCCTGCTCGAACACGGGATGCTCGATGCGGTTGTCGAACGAAAAGACCTGAGAGATTTCATCCTGCACTCGCTCGACTTCATGAGTCAGAACGGGAAGCCGCACGAGAAGTGATAAACCTGTACGGGCGTCCCTCTGTGGGCGCCCCTCTTTCCGACGGCAGTATTTCGGAGTGGAGAGGGGCGCCCACAGAGGGACGCCCGTACGTTGTTTTAAGAAGTGTAAGGTTATTGATGGATTTCGCTACGTCACTCAGGTACCTATACTCGCTGGGGCACGAGGTGCTTGCGGCGAAGTTTGGGCTTGAGAGCATAAGCCTGCTTCTCGAAAAACTCGGACGCCCTCAGCGCTCCTTCAAGTCGGTGGTCGTTGCCGGGACCAACGGCAAGGGCTCAGTCGCAGCGATGATCGATTCAATCGCCCGCACCGCCGGCCATCGCTGTGCGTTGTTCACATCGCCTCACCTGGTCCGCATACAAGAGCGCATTCGGTTCCGGGGACGCGAAATAACCGAGGCTGATTTCGCGAGACTTGCTTCGATGGTTCGCGAGGCAAGCGAATCCCTCGTCGCCGCCGGGGAACTGGCCGCGCCTCCCACCTTCTTCGAACAGGTCGCGGCGATCGCGCTGTGCTACTTTCGAGGTTGCGAAGCGGAGCTTGCAATTCTAGAGGTTGGGCTGGGCGGGCGGCTCGACGCGACGAACGCGGTGGATCGAATCGGCTCGGTGGTTACTTCGATAGACCTCGATCACCAGAACATCCTCGGCAACACGATTGAAGAGATCGCCGGCGAGAAAGCTGCGATCATCGTACCAGGGACGCGCGCCGTGATAGGACGCCAGTACAACCGGGCCGCTAGTGACGTGTTGATGCGCCGGTGTCTCGAGACGGCGGTCCTTCCGGTGTTTGCAAACGAGCCCGCCTCGATCGAGACGAGTGACTTCGGGCGCGTGACGTTTGACTACGAGTCTTCACACACGAACTATGCGCGTATCACCGTGGGTCTGCGCGGGCGGCATCAGTCCGATAATGCCGCGGCTGCGATCGAAGCGGCGGAGCTTCTAAACGAGTCGGGCTTTCCGATTTCGCGCGAGGCGGTGATAAAAGGGCTGCGCGAAGTGAACTGGCCCGGGCGGTTGGAGTTGATTGAGGATCGCCCGGCTGTCCTGCTTGACGGAGCGCACAATCCCGCGGGCGCGCGAGCGCTTAGAGCGTACCTTGATGAGTTCTGGCGCGGCCCGATCACGCTTTTGTTTGGGGCGATGAACGACAAAGACATCGACCGTATGGCGGCTGAGCTGTTCGACGCGGCGCGAACCATCGTGCTGACGCGAGTGAGAGACAGCCGCGCGGCAGACAACGCTCGCTTAGGCACGGCGGCGCTCCGCTCATCGCGCAACGTGATCTTCGCTGAGACTGTCAGCCAAGCGCTGTCGTGGGCTCGGAGCGTGACGCCGCCCGATGGGTTGGTGTGCGTGGCTGGTTCGCTGCATCTTGTTGGTGAAGTAAAAAGGCTGATGGAGGAAGCGGACTCGCAGACCGCGGTGATGTGAAGAGAATATGTCGCACGAGTTGATCAAACGTGAGTACGTTCACCGCGGGAAGATTCTCGACCTCTCGCGGAGCCGCTTCATGTCCGAGGCAAAGGGAGAAGTCGAAATCGAAATCGTCCACCATAACGGAGGCGCTGGGACGTTGCCTCTGTTCGAAGACGGCACGGTCGCGTTAGTTCGGCAGTGGCGTTATCCACTCGGGCGCTACTCGCTCGAGATCGCGGCGGGTCGAATCGAGCCTGGTCACTCGCCAGAAGAAACCGCCGCACGCGAGCTTGAAGAGGAGCTTGGGTATCGAGCAAGCGAGCTTCGCAAACTAGGCGAGTTCTTTGTAGCGCCTGGTTACTGCGAAGAACGGCTGTTCGTTTACCTCGCGACGGGGCTTGAAGCTTCCCGTCAGAACCTCGACGATGACGAAGAGATCGAGGTCGTGCGGATGCCGTTCGCTGAAGCCCTGGCTCGCGTGCATTCGGGTGAGATAGACGACGCGAAGTCGATCATCACTCTCTTGCTGGCGGCGCCGTTTTTTCATTCGAAGATTGGACCTTGAACAAGCTGAAGACGATTCTAGTTTACCTCTGGGCGCCGTTCGCCAATCTCCTGTGGTACACGCACACGGTAGTGATGGCGACGATCTCGCTTCTGCTGTGGCCCTTCGACCGCACGGGCGCGATGCAGCACTGGTGCGCAAGGTGGTGGTGCCGGCTCGTCGCGTGGAGCATCTTCGCTCGCATCCGGGTCTACGGGACCGAGAACGTGAGCGCCGATCAGAACTACGTCTACATGGCCAACCACTCGAGTCTGATCGACATTCCGGCTTTGTTCGCCTACCTGCCTCATCAGTTTCGAATAATGGCGAAGAAGGAATTGTTCTGGGTGCCGTTCATGGGATGGCATTTGTGGAGCGCGGGCAACTTTCCGATTGATCGCAGCGACCCGCGCAAGACGGCGAAGAGTCTTCGCGGCGTCATTGATGGCGTGCGCGCGGGTAAATCGTTGGCGGTGTTTCCTGAAGGGACTCGCACGCCGGACGGACGGCTTCAGGACTTCAAGCAAGGCGCGTTTAAGATAGCGGTGCGAGCCGGTGTGCCCATCGTTCCGGTGTCGATCCGAGGGACGTTCAAGCTTCTGCCAAAGACGACGCTTGCGCCTCGGCCGGGGCGGGTCGATGTGATCATTGGGAAGCCGATCGACACTCGAGAATACTCGGGCAAGAACCTGAGCGAGCTGATCGCGCGAACGCGCGCGGCGATTGAAGCCAACCTGGAAGCTGAGCCTCGCGAGGCGAAAGAGACTGCCAGCCTTCGCGTCTAACGCGGTCAATACTATTTGCCACTAGCCGACAAAGAATGGTACTTCTATTTTCACGATGGTTGATCAACTCGCTTCCGCGGAAACCTGCCGGGTTTGTGGCGTTCTTCTAAACAAAGATCAGTTTCAAGTCGATGGGCTGTGCAGCGTATGCGCCGGGGCAAGTTCTTTACGTGCGTCCTGGGATGCTCAATCGGCAACGCAGCCGTCGGCGCCTTTCGACGTTGCTCCGGTTTCGCAAGAAGAGGTTCCGCCAGACCCTGACCGTCCTCACTGGGGTCCGACCTCCGGCGTAAGCGTATGGTTAGCAAGCGTCGCAGCGATCATCGTGATCCCGGTCATCGCGGTGATAGCCTGGTACCTAATTGAGTCCGCGCGCGGAGCAGCGCTCCCGAATCTGGCCGTTCGAGAGGAAATGCTCGAGTGGCTGAAATCGCCGAACCTGCTACTTGTACAGGTCTTGTCGACAATCCTGGCGCACGCGATCACGATTGCGATCTGTTGGGCGGTCGTTACCAGGATGGGCACTCGGCCGTTTTGGGCAAGCCTCGGCTGGAACTGGGCAGGGCACTCGATTTGGTACTGGCTGGCGTTTTCGGCGTGCGTGATCGTAGCGCTGCTTGTAGTGTCTCAACTGCTCTCTCGCGTTTTACCTCAGTCGGAAGAGAATTCTTTCACCGAGCTGCTCAAGTCATCAAGACAGGTGCGAATTGCAATAGCCATGCTCGCGACTTTCACCGCGCCCTTGGTCGAGGAGACCGTGTATCGCGGCATCCTGTACTCGGGGTTGCGAAGAAATGTCGGCGTGACCGCGACCGTAGTGCTGGTGACGTTGATGTTCGCGGGAGTTCACGTGCTGCAGTATTTGGGTGCGTGGGTTTCGATCGCGGGACTGACGCTGTTGAGCCTCGCGCTCACCGTGATACGCGCCAGGACTAAATCCATCCTTCCTTGCGTTGCGATACACACGCTTAACAATGCGTTCTTCTCTGTGCTGATACTGCTAAACAAAGCATCCTGAGTTGGTACCGTAGACTGTCAAGTCTGCGGATGACTCTGCCGCAGACTTGACAGTCTGCGGTACGTTTATCACGCGAGCCACAAAGCGCGATTCGCAAAATAGTCCGGCGAGCGATCGGGATACTCCTTGTGAAATTCCAGGTAGCGGCGGCGCGCCTTGTCATACCGCGCGTCGGATGAATGAACCGGGCGATGCGGGATGTCTTGTAGGTGTCGCTCGACCTTGCGCACGTTGCGCATTGAGAATCGCCAGTCGTAGCTCCCCAGCTCATACAGGTTCGCAACCGCATATCCGGTGAGCCTTCCGGTCTTGTCGATGTAAGGTTCGAAGTAGCTCATCACCAGATCACGGACGGTCCGAAACACGGGCTTGCGTCCGTGCAGCCCGATGTCTCGCGAACGCGCCACGGAGCCCAATCGGCCATTCCTCTTGAATAACAGCAACACGTGATCGAGCTTGTCCTGCGACTCGATGCTCACGACAACTGGCGGATATCCGTGCTGCTCGAGGATCACCGCGGCCGCAAGCGCGCCTTCGAGGCAATGGGCGCGATTCTCTCGCAACACGCGGCGGAACGAGTAGCACGTTTCTCCATCCATCTCGCGGTTGTAAGGGATGCTCCTCAAGAACTGTTGCACGCGTTCGGGCGTGCGGCAGCTCTGCACGATCTCCCGCTCTCGCCTGGTGAAGTCCTTCTTTGTTGGTATCGCGCCGGCCGGCCGCGCAGCCCACAAACTGTTCAAGCTCATCGCTCGGCCCCTTGTCATCGCTTTGTGTGCCGATAGACAACCGCCTCGGCGTCCTCGGCCGGAATCGGGAAGCTTGCCGCACGAATGAACTGATCGGGGTTGTCGCGTATCAACTGCTCGATGTCGCGTTCCATGCTCGTGACCCACTGCGCTTTGTCGAGCCCGGTGCGCACCAGGATGTAGTCGCAGGCGTCCATGCGATAGATCATCGAAGGCTCGGTTAACCAGAGGACGTCTATCAGCGGAACACCGGCCCGCTGATTCGTGAGCAAGCGCGCGTAGAGCGCCACGCTCGACGGGTTCAAGTAGGGCGCGTTCACTACAACTCCGAGGACGGCAGGCTGCGCGGTCTGCGCGTTCGATAGGCCGCGAACTATTTCAGGCACGCTCCAATCGTCATCCAGAGGCCGATGGTCGAAGCCGTAGTAGTTCCGCGAAAACACCATCCAGCGATAGCGAGGCGTGTCGATGGCCGTCCCCCACCCCGCTCTTGGCCACTGCGCGTTATAGAAGCTCACCAACGCCCACGCCGCGATAGCGGCTACCAGAGCCGCTTTCAAGGCGCCGGACGCCTTTCTGGCCGCTGTCCGGACGTTCGTCGTTCGTGGCGCAAACGCTCGCAGCCAGCAGACTGAAATCAGCGCGGCTGCGGGCAGCACCGGCGCCGTGTAGCGAACCTCTTTGTTGGCTACCAACGCGAAGCACGCGATGCCGCTCAGAATCCACAGGTAGAGAATCAGGCTCTGGTTGCGGCAGCGCACCAGCGAATAGACCAACCCGGCGGCAAAGATCACCGCCAGCGGCAACTGCATCTGCATGCTTATCAGAGCGTGAACGTAAAAGAAATTTGAATCGAAGCTGAACAGCGGCGCTTCGTTCTCGTTCACGGCCGCCTGCTGGTTTTCGCGGTAGATCGCGATCACATCCTGCAAATGCGGTCCGTACCAGATCGACGCTATCAGAATCAAAACCACCGCCGCGAGCGCGAGGTTCAAGATTGCCCGGCGGTCGCGCGTCCGTAAGACTCGAATCACTACGTACAGTGCAGGGAGCACGAAGAAGAACGCGAAGGTCTGTTTCACGAGCATTCCGATTCCCGCCGTTACTGCAAACGCGAGCGCGTCGCGCCTGACGCGGAAGTCACCGGCGCGGATCAGCATCGCGAAGCTGGCCGTCACAGCGGCGGTCAACGGAAAGTCCAAAAAGGCATCGTGAAGCAACCATGCGCTGAAGTGATAACAAGCCGCCAGGAGCGCTGGCAGCACGCTCAAAAAGACCGGCGGTTGGACTGCGTCATCACCGCCTTCGCCGGTGACGGGCGTCTTCGCGTAGACGTGCCGCGATATCCAGGCGACCGCCCACAGCAGGGCCGCCAGCGACAGCAGGTTCACAACTATGCCCGTCAGCCTTGAAGCTCCGAGCACCAGGAACACTCCGGCGCTGACCAGGTGAACGAACGGCGCGTAGTAGTGCCGAGTGCTGAAGAACTCTCTTGCGAAGCCCGAGAAGTCGGCGTGCGCCAGCAGCCGGTAGTAATCGTAGGCGTACCTGAGGTGATCGGAGGGATCCCACGGCGGCGGTGTTCGGTCGCGCAAGGTCCACATGATCGTCGACGTCGAGAGGATTATGAAGATCGAAGCGAGCAGAAGCTTGTGGAGGTGAGGTCTCAGTTTCGTCGTTATCACGTCACCGGATGATTATCGCGAAAGCGATGAACGGGTCAAGCGCAACAGCGTAGACTCAGTCTGTGTTTCGTATCGCCTGATCCAGCGCCGAGGCGGTTATGTCGTAGTGGGAAGCGTTCCAAAGTTCGCGGCCGTTGCGAACCAGAATCGCCTGGGGCGATTTATGCTCGATCCGCAGTCTTGAGGCGGTTTCGTCCGAGACCGCGCGGGCCGTCTGGACGGTGATCAGCTTGTAGCTGATGCGCGGATCGGCGTTGTTGAGATAGGACCGTAGCTCGTCAAATGCGCGCGTGCTGATTGGGCAGGTCAGGCTGTGTTTGAACAAGAGCACCGGCCGCTCACGCGACTCATCGAGCGCGTGGTCAAGCTCCTGAATGCTCTTCAACTCTTCCAAATCATCCAAGATGAACTCTCCATTTTCTGTGAACTTGAAGAGTCATTGTCACAGTCGAAGGCAAACCTTCGCAAGTGACGACGACCCCGCGCGGCGGAACCTACTCACCCTCGATCCAGAAGCGCACGGGGAGCGATAGAACTGGATAACGCTTTCGCAGCGCTTCGACGGTTTTCGCATACTCATGTTTAGGTATTTTCCCGGCGAGCATTTGCTGTTTCAGCTTGCGAATCTCGAACAGGTGCAGATCCGTTACGAACTGATGAGCCAACTCGGGCGGCGTGTCGTCGCGAGGAATGACGCCGTGCCGCGCCAACTCGTTCAACACGGTCTCTCTGTACTTGAATCTCATTCCGAGGATGAACGATCGGGTCGGAGCTTCAACCGATCGGCGTGGTTTCAAGACGTCTGAGTCCATCCTTGATCGCGTTATCCATCTTTTTCGAATCGCCGTTTCCCAAGTCCCGTCCCCGCAACGTAACAGAAATCTTTCGCGGCCCTTTGACGATCGTCACAAACAGTCTATCGCTTGCGTCGTCATAGAACGTGCCGGTCATCACTTTGGGATCGACGCGTTTTATTGCCGCCTCGACTCTTGCTTTCATCTGACGAACATCGGTCATCTGGCCTCCTCCGGGTTTCACTGGTGACGCTCATTCTAGCACGTCCAGCTCGCCTTCAATCAGTGGAAGCTGGAATGACATCGGCTATTTGGACTGCGCCGCCTATTCCGCATTCAATGACTATCGCATGCGTGGCGGCGCTTTTGCTCTCATTGAAGGAGTATCTACAAACAGACCTCTGTTTCGCGTTTCATCCCTTCACTTAAGCCAAAGCGCCGCCACGCATGCGATATTCGTTCAATTCGGAATAGGCGGCGCAGTCCATATGAGCCGCTGTCTTTTTCACAAACATTGCTTGACTATTAAGCCAAAAGCGATAGAATCGGGCCGCCTTCCTGAGAATAAACAGCACGGCCTGGGAGCGCAGGCATCCTTGCCTGCCTGTGGGCGCTGCGTGAGAAGAAGCAGGCAGGGATGCCTGCGCTCCCAGGGTCGATACAACTTCGTCAAATGTCCTCAGAACTGGAAAACTCACTTCGTGATTGGATCGCGCTGAGCTTCGTCATCGGCGTAGGCTCGCGGACCGCGGCGATGTTGATTGATAAATTCGGCTCGCCTGCCGCTGCCTTCGAATCGAGCGCTCATTCTCTCGAATCAGCGGGCCTGAGACGCGATACCATCGACGCGATCAAAAGCTCTGAGCCTCGCGAGAAAGCCACACGCGAGATCGAAGAGCTCGCGCGGCTTGGCGGAGAAGCTCTCATTCTCACTGATGAGCGATACCCCGCGCTGCTGCGCGAAACATACGATCCGCCAATCGTGATTTACTGTCTCGGCGATCTCGCATCGGCGTTCTCTCAACCCGCGATTGCAATCGTAGGTTCGCGGCGCTGTTCAACCTACGGACGCAACGTTGCCGAGAAGCTTTCGCGAGAGCTCGCTGAGCGCGGAGTCACCGTCGTGTCGGGACTCGCTCGCGGTATCGACTCGGCGGCGCATCGAGGGGCGCTTGATGGCCGAGGTCTGACAGCCGGTGTGATGGGCACTGGACTCGACGCGGTCTACCCGAAAGAAAACCGCAAGCTCGCCGCTCGCATCGCCGAACATGGAGCGCTGCTCACCGAGTTCCCGCTCGCAACGCCTCCGGTGTCGCAGAACTTTCCGTTCCGCAATCGCGTGATCAGCGGCCTCGCGCTGGGAGTGATGGTTGTTGAAGGCGCAGAGCGAAGCGGCTCGCTGATCACAGCGCGGCTCGCGTACGAGCAGGGACGTGACGTGTTCGCTGTCCCGGGGAACATCACGTCTGCGAAGAGCTTCGGTCCAAACTATCTGATCAAAGACGGAGCGAAGCTCGTTCAGACTTGGCGCGACGTGATCGAAGAGCTGCCCGCTGATATGAAAGCCGCGATTCTGTCTGCCGAGCGCGGAGAACAAACCGCGAAACAGGCGAGCGTGGATGAGGTCGAGTTGACGGACCCGGAGCGGAAAGTGCTCAAGATGCTGAACACTGACGATCCAGTTCACATCGATCTGTTGATTGCGAAGGCGGGATTGGGTTCGGGTGAGCTGATGGGTGCGCTGTTGAAGCTCGAGATGCTGGATCGGATCCGGCAACTTCCGGGAAAGAGCTTTGTGAAGCGGATGTAATAACCGATTTGAATGATCTCGCCTCTGGAATTCGTCTCTTAGAGTAGGGCGTCCAATGGTGCTTCTATGTTTGAAAGGAGACTTTTACTATGGAGACAGTGAGAGTAGACATTGGGCGGCGCGTCGCGCTGTGGTTGCGCGTGCTCGGGATCGGACTAGGAATAGGTCTCCTTGTGTTTCTGGAACCGGCGGTAAGCCCGGGGGCTAAAGGGTCGATTGCCCAGGCCCAGCGGGACGACGTGGCCTACGACGACGAACTGGAGAAGGGGCGCCAGTTCATGCGCCTGCGTAAGTATGAAGATGCGTTGAAGAGCTTCAAACGCGCGAACGAGATGCGAGACAAGAAGTCGCCCGAGAGCCTTCTCTTGATGGCTGAAGCCTATCAAGGTTTGGAGGCATATAAGAACGTAGTGGAAAGCTGCGACAGGGCGATCGAGTTCGGGGGAAGCGATACCCAACTTCGAGTTCAGGCATACAACCTAAAGGGGATCGCACTCCAATCGCAATCGGAGGGCAGGGATCAGAAAAGACTACACGAAGCGGAGTCGGCATTTCGGGAGGGGCTGGCGGTGAATGACGATCTGCCCATTGTTCATTACAACCTCGGCTTCACGCTGATGCAGCAAGGACGCGACCAGGAAGGCATCGCCGAGCTTAAGAAATACGTGGAGCAACAGCCACGTGGGACCAACGTCGACCAGG
>JBGQGO010000071.1:0-14650 GCA_041497455.1 Blastocatellia bacterium
CAAAGCAAAGTACGGCGTAGTGACGATGTGCATCGGCGGCGGCCAAGGCGCAGCGGGCTTGTTCGAAGCGTGCAACTAGGCACACATGGAAGCGCGGGCTTTCGCGAGGCCCGCGCTTTTCGGCGTCGAGGACTACTTCTTATATCTCACATAGGATCAGGCTAAAGGGCGGATATAGCTCTGTAGGTGGTGAAACAAAGCCACGCTTGGTTCGTCCTTATCGGCAGACAGGTGGCGATAGTACTCCGCAAGAACCTTGAAATAGTCGTTTACTGATTCCGCAATACTATCGCCTATCCCGTACATATTGAAGGTATCGTCGCTAGCAACGAAAGATTGATCATCATCTCGTTCTATCGTCAGCGTAAGAGGCTCGATAAACTCCCAGTTGGGCATCAGGCCAGCGCCCAACAACACGATCTGACATGGAACAACGATGTCTTCCGGCTCCGAGCTTATGGCTCCCGTGCCAACGATTCCTTCGGGTATATGCCACTCTACTAAGACTTGTCTTTCATTCGTGGGGTCTTGCTCATCCATAGTCGGCCTTGTGTTATCTTGAAGTGACAGTCCCTTCTCGTTGAGATTACGGCTGCAATCTATACGTTACGTAGCGAATAATGACATGGCCGCTCACTCTATATCAACCAATATGATGATGTTGTTGTTGTTGTAGGTCATCGCGGGCGACGGATAAGAAAGGATTGCGAAGCGCCAGCTCAATCGTTCTGATGCGGGCTGCGGGGTTTTGTGCGTGCCCTTGCCTGGCGGCGTGCGCGTAACAGCGCGTCGTCCAGTCTCGGCTCAGCCTTTTCGACTGTTGCCGCGGGCTCAGCCTGTCTTTGTATTGCGTCAGCGACCTTGATTCCTGCGGCGGTGGGCTGCCTCGCCGGAATCCACCGCCTCTTACTCTTATCTCGAACCGCAACGGGACCGGCTTCGTCAGTTATCTTTCGCACTCGCAACCTTCCGAAGCCCCGCAACGAGAGCATCCCGCTGCGCCGTTCCAAGACCTCCGCTAACAGCAGGAGCAGCGCCATCGCCAAAAGCCACGGTGTCATATCCAACATTCGTCGTAGCCGCGGAAGGTCCTTCCACACGCTTGCAAGATTCGCACGCTCACGGCCTCCGGTTGCCTTTCCGAGATGCTCCAGCGCCAGCACTCCCGAATCCGCTTCAACTGGTTTGAACTCCGGCGAGTACGGAAGACAAACCGGGGAGAGCGTCAGCCTTCCAGCTCCCGCCACCTCAACCGTCGCTAAAGCCGTCTCGTTCCCTCGAAGTGGTATCTCTGCTTCGAGCGTGTCTGCCGATGTCCATTTCAAAGCGGTCTTTTCGGCCTGAGGCTTGGAGCCTGCGACTCCTCTCAGAATCGAAAGACCAGGCAACTCGTTGAATGGTTCCCCGTCCCGCTCGGGATCGAGATGAAGCTGCACCACCGCGACACCGTTCCTCACTTCCTCGGTGACCAGCAAGTTGCCCGGCAGCGTGTTCGTTTCGCCCGCGGTCCAGCGCGCAATGCTGGTGAAGAGTTCCCCGGCGTCTTTCCACTTTGCGATCGCACCGGCGTACGCGCCGTCAGCCTCACCCGTATAGCAGAGCACGCGGCCCAGCCCGGCTTGCCACGACGCTATGACCGGCGCTTTGTAGTCGTCGACCGTAATCGCTCCCAGATTCGCTTCCGGCCGCAGGTAACAGAGATTGTAGCCGCCCAGCGGCGGCGGGGTTGCGAATTGCCTTCCGGTAAGACTTACCGCCCCGCCGGTAAACTGGATCGGCGTCGGTTCGTCGACAAACGTGCTTCGCGCGACCACAAACGTATCTTGAGCAAACAGCCGCGGCAGTTCTTCCGGGTTGTCGGTGAAGAAGATTCTTCCGCCTCCCCGGTGAGCAATGTCGCGCAGCAACTCCGCGTCCTGGTCGCTCGGCTGGCCGAGTCCGACCACGCTGATGGTGATGCCCGCTTGCTGACATTTCGCGATGAGTTCCTGGTACTTACCCGGCTCCTCCGAATCTGCAGCGTCGGCGAACAGGATTATGTGCCGGGTTCCTGCCTTCGCATCGGCCAGCATCTGCGCCGCAGCCGCCAGCGCCTCGTAGATGAAAATCCCGCCGCCGGCTGAATCGACGCGAAGAATCTCGTCGCGTATCTCGGAGGGATTCTCGGGTGGAGCAAGATCAACGACCGTATGTGGCGAGCTGTCGACCGCTATGACCCCGAACTCATCCATCGGCGACATCAGGTCGAGCACCTGGACCGCCGCCAGGTTCGCAAGATCCATCTTTGTTCGGCCGCCTCCGGCGGGCACCGCCATGCTGCCCGAGCGGTCCATTGCTACCACGATGGCCATCGAGAGTTTCCGGTGTTCTCGCTTCAGCTCCATCGACACCGGCATGATGGGTTCCAGTTGAGATCGATAATACCCGCCCGGCCCGTAGGCGTTCTTACCACCCGTAATCATCAACCCGGCGCCGGTCTCCTTCACCCACGCGGTGATGTTCTCCATGCCGCGCGCGCCGATCTTGTCCGCCGGCACGTTCTCGATGATCAACGCGGAGTAGTTCGAAAGCTCCTCGAGAGACCAGGGGAACGACTCCGGCGATACGGCTTTCACCTTCAAGCCGCCTGCTTCAAGCAAACGCGCCAGGCCGGAGTCGTTGGAAGCGGTCAAGCACAGGAGCGGCTTGGGTCCCTGGATTCCGATCAGCAATCGCGCCGAGTTGTTCTCGGGAACCGGGTCCTGACCGCTGCCCGCGATCCGTAGAGTGTACGAGTAGGTGCCGGGCTCTCCCGCCTGATCTCGAAACGTCAGCCGGGTTTGACCAGAAGACACGTTTCGTTTTCCAGCGGCCAGACGCTCACTGCCTCTCAGCAACTCGTAGCTGACGTCCTGCTGGACTGGCGAGCGGATCCAGGCATTGATCATGAAAGCTTCACCCGGAGACACGGTTCCGGGGGCTTCGATCTGAGAGATCGCTACGTCGTTCGCGGCAGATCGCTCGAGCACGCGGTAGTCGATCGCGATGCCACGCGCCGCCGCACGCCAGGCTGCGTTTGCCGGGTCCTTGCCGGTCCATCTGCCGTCCGATAGCACGAGTATCCGGCCGGGCGAACCTTGAGGTATCAAGGCGAGAGCTCTCTCCAGCGCGTCTGAAAGATTCGACTCGTCGCGCCCGACTTCGCCGGTGAAGCCCGCGAACTCGGCTGCCTGGCCGGCCTGCTCGATGGAGGCGCTTCTGCCAAACGAAACAACGGCCAATCGTTGGCCGGCGCCCATCGAACTCCGTATCAAGTTGATGGCTTCTTTGTGAGACGCGTCGCTGCCCGGTGGCATTGAATCGCTTCGGTCGGCAACGATGACGATGGTTCCGGCGCGGCTCGGCAGCTTGATGGCCAGCCCGCACATCGCAAGCAAAATGAGCACAATTGTCGTGATCCTGAATCCGAGCAGGAGCGGAGTTGGCAGTCTCCACAACCACAACGCAACCGCCAGCGGTATCGCAAGAAGCAACCAGACTGGGTAATGCAAAATCATCGCTTACTTTTCGAGCCGAACCGCTAGTAAGAAATCCGTGCAAATCCGTCGAATCAGTGTCATCCGTGGTCTATGTGTTCGGAGGAATCGCTTGCTAGTGCCGCATAGACCACGGATGACACTGATCCGACGGATTTGCGCGGATACCACATCTTCACTCGCGAAAGGTGTGAGATCTTTCATCACCTTCTTCGTGACAGACTACTACACCTGCTTCTTGGTTAAGCCTCGCGAGGCCAAAGCCAGATGCAAGAAAAGCGCAAGCATCAAGAGCAACAGAAAAACCCAGGCGACGTTTCGGATCTCGCGCTCGGCTCCAACAGCGTCGTCCAGGCTCCCCCAGCGTCCCGAAGCGTTTGCGCTAAGGTCTGACTCTTCCTTGCGCAGAGCATTCGCAGCAAACGAGTACCGTTCGCCCTCAGCCGCGATCTGGTACATTCCCGGCGCCTCTGGCTTGAAGCTCACCGTTCGATCGAGCGCGGTGATTTGCCGCACAGCGCCACCCGGTTCACTAACCACGGCCGCTGTCACTCCCGGCGGAAGCTTGACCTTCGCATCGCTGCCAAGCCTGAGATTCGACTGGCTGACCCCCGGAAGCTCGGACGCGCGCCAACTCAACAGGTTCCACATCAAGACGGGCCAGGCAGGCGTTCTTTGAAGAGTCGACAGATCGGGCCGAAACGAGAGCCGGATTTCGCGAGCCCCATCCGCGCGCCTGAGATCGCTAGCCAGCGGAATATTGCCGGCCATTATCACCGGCGACCCGGCGGCCGTTGACGACTTGCTCGCTCCCCAGATGACGCCATCAAGCGAAAGCCCTTCGGCGAGCGGATGATTTCGGTCTACGACGAATGGACCGAGGTAGCTTTCCGCATCCTGGTCACCGGTGATGCGGACGACCCAGGATCGCGGACTCGCAGCGCGGTCTGCTTCATCTGTCAGCACAAGCTCAGGATCGGATGACACCAGCTCGGCCGTAGTGGCCGCTCGAATAGCGCTCTCCACAATCTCGCGCAGCGAATCGTTTCGAATGCCGATCTCGACCCGGACGGGCCGCTCGCGCGGCGGAAGTAAAGTCACCTCATTGTCGATAGCCAGCGCATCTGCGTCGATTCTCGCGCGCAGAGGACCCGCTCCCGCAGCCAGCGTGAGCACGACTCGTTGCGTCCCGCTGGCCGCAAGCTCGATCTGAGACCGCCGAAGCTCTCGAAAGCTGTTTGAGCCGGATGCCGTGCCGCTTTCCAGAACAAGTTCAGTCTTCTCCGGTCTGTCGGAGAGGTTGGCGATCTCGAGCATGCACCGGTCCTGACCATCGCGAGCCGTGCGCGTAGCATTCACAAATGCGAGGTTCGTTCGGCGTTGTCCGAACGCGCGCCATTGTAGTCTCTCGGTATCAATCACAGCCGGCGGCGGGTGATCGGTGATAACCAGGGTGCGTGACCTTTCGCCACCAATCGCAAAGGCAAACGTTATCGCTTCTTCGAGATTGGCTCCGGGCGAGAAACATTTCCACTGCTCGAGCAGCGCGCCTGGCTGTTGCTGATCCGCTTCGCCGAGCATCTGGGGTGTGTCTCCCGCGAGGACGATTCGCACGGTGCTGAAAGCGGCGCCGTCCAACTCCTTCTTCACTGCTTCCTCTGCCTGATGGCGAGGCGAGTCTGCTCCTCCAGCCAACATCGAAAAGGAATCATCGAGTACGATGACTAGAGGTCTCGCGCTCTCCCCCGCGCGAACCATCGGGCCAGCGGCGGCAAGCACGATCAACAGAATCGCCAGGAGCTCGAGAAAAAAGAGCAGAGGCGTCTGCAGCCGGTGAATTAACAAGCCGCCTTCCTTCAACTGTCGTTGATCCATCCACAGCATCAGGCTGGAAACGACTCGCCGGCGGCTTCTGTTCCGCAACCAGTAGATCGCCACGAGCGCGGGCGCCGCGAGAAGACCGAATAGGGCTAGAGGAAAGGCGAAGGACATTACTACTCAAGTTGACAGGTGATCGGTGTCTAGAATGAACATTCATTGCTTCCCGGCATCTGGTTTACGTTTTGTTGTTCGTTTCGCCGGCCGAGGGCGAAGAGATTCACGATGCTTTCGTCCGAGACGCATCGCCTCCAGAAAATCGGGATCATTAGCGAAGGCGCCGTAGACCCCCTCAACCCAGTGCGCTTTAGCTTTTGCCGGTTCACTCAATCGCCGCTTCAAGCTGGCGACTTCTTCTTCAAGCGCCGCAACTCGTGATTCGATTCTCGCTGCCGCCATATTACGTACACCTCCGTTTTGCCCTCGGGCGATATAACGCCACCAATCGTCAGTGGCTAGCAACTCCTAACCAGAGCCGCCTGACATTGGAGTATAAGGTCCGTATCGCCGCCGCGGCAATTACTTCGCGCCACAGATCAGGTTCACGTCACTGTCAAAACCTCCGCTGCCACCAATTCATCGACGGCCCAATCGCGCACAAGCTCTTCGGCTATTACGCCGACCATGATTCCGCCCACTTGCCGGCACGCGGTGCGCCAGTTCTGTTGGTGCCGCTCGAGCGCTGTCTTGTAACGCGCGAGCGCCGAGGCATCGATGAATAGCTCGCGGACCTGGCCACTTTCGGAATCGACCAGTCGTTGATTGCCTCGAGTTTGCGGCGCTGCGTCATCGGCGGCCAACACCTGAACAACAATCACCGCGGCAGCGTCGCGCGATAAGCTCTGCAAACTCAGCAACGGATTTCCAAGCCAGAGCAGATCGCTTATCAGCACGCGCATACCTTGCCGGCGCCAGGCCGGTCTGTTGCGCGCGAACGAGTCGTCAACGTTACCGCCGTAATCGAAGTCCAACGGCGCCCATGCTGAAGGCCGCTCCGTTCCGCCTTCGATGCGCAGACAAGCGTCGCCAGCCAGCCACGCGCAATGCGAAAAGCCTGCGTTCGAAGCAGCCGAAGCCAACAACGCCGCCAAGCCGAGCACCGCCTCGAGCTTCGCGCTGTTTTCGAGAGCCATGGAGCGCGAGCCGTCGATGACGATATCGACGTGCGGACTCACTTCCTCGCGATAGAGCCTAACGATCAGCTTGTCGGTCCTGCCGTAGGCGCTCCAGTCGATCCGCCGCAGGTCATCGCCGGGTTGATACTCGCGGTGGTCCCTGAATTCGAGCGAGCTGCCCGCACGGTTGCTCAAGTGAACGCCGCCCGCGCCCATCGGAACACGTCGCGGCGGGGCGAGCGCAAAGCGGCTTCCGGCTTGCTCGCCCGCAATCAGGAAACGTTGCTGATCCTCAGTACTCATGTCCTCTTAAGGAAGTTAGTAGTTCGGCCTTCAGGCGGAAGTTCAGAGTTCAAGCTTTAGCTTGCTTTCAGGGTCTACCCGATCAAATCACGAAAGCTAAAGATTTAACTCTGAACTTCCGCCGGGAGGCGGGACCGCCAGCTCGCGCGGCCGAAACGCATGTATCTGCTCGATAAACCAGTCCGCGTTCAGTACAGACGCCAACAATGCCCAGCCACCCGCAAAGACCAAATATGTAGACTGGTAGGAATCGATACCGAGCGTGAACGGATTTGTTACAAGCCAGCCGCCGATGTCTTCCGCCCTGTTGAAACTCCCGAACGCGACCAGGTACCCGATCAGAAACGGAATGATGCATCCCGCAGCCAGCAGGAGCAGCGCGACAAGCCACGTGTATTTAGTCCCAATCCAGCGCGCGAGCAGATACCTGCGCGCGAGAAGCGCAGTCATCGAATACGCCAGTCCATAAAGCGCGAGACCCCCAACCCAAACCTTGGTCTCCTTGATCGAGCCGCCTGCTTTGAGAGTCACCGAACTCGCAGTCAGGAAGCTGACGGTCAAGTATGTAAGCAGGCTCATTAGCGCGGCCCACGCGACGCCGCTCGCGCCTCCGCTGAACAGGAAGAAGGCGGGAAGCCGGAGTCCCGACCACGGTATTTTCCTCGCCACGCGTGGCCCGAGCTGTTCTCGCTCGCTCACCGCCACGAAGAACGCTCCCGCGAACACCAACACGCTGAGCACGCTCCATACAGAAAGCGCCGTGTTATCTCTTTGCACGTAAGCGATCACCGCGGATGCGATGCCGCTCACGAGCCACATGACAGTAACGAACAGCCTCACCGGCAGCGCGCGATTGGAAGAGACCGGCTTGATCATCGCGACCGAGAGCGAGAATAGCAGTCCGAGCACGGCAGCCGCGATCAGAATCACAGCCAGCGCCGGGCCCCAGAAACTCCAACTTCCCAGCCGGCTTCCAATGCCCGTCGATAGCGAATAATACGACCAGCTCAGCGTCGCAATGAACGCTTGCAGAAACATGATAAGCGCCAGCAGGCTAAGAAACACTTTCAGAACTCTACCTGCCGGCAGGCATGCGACGAATGTTGCCAGTTGAACGGCGACCGCCACGACCAGAAACGAAGCCGCCATCAGAACGAAGATCGAAGGCAAGTCGATTCCGCGAAGCCAGTAGGTGAAAACCATGAACGGCATGCACGCGCTGAAGATCAGAACTGTGATCGTGAGCGCGGCGAACAGTTTTCCCCAGACGATGGCCGACGGCTTGATCGTAGTCACGAAGAGCAGATCGACGTTCGTGTCCCGCTCGAAAGCGAGTCTCAGCGACGTGTAGGCGGGCACAAAGAGCAGACAGATCGCCATCAGAATCGCCAGCAGAAACATGAACGCATTCCGTCCCGCATCGAAGCGGCCGGCAAAGTCGCCGTTGGAAACGATGTAGATCCCCAACGCCGCAAGCTGCACAACCAGCAACAGCAGCAGCGCCGCCGCCACGAACTTGCCGTGTACCGCCTGCCGCAGTTCCTTGACGACGATCGGGTTAAGCCAATCGTCCAAACGGCTACGCACTCCGCCTTGTGACGTCACTGCACGTCTCCCTTCGTCACGTTCATAAAGATGTCTTCGAGGCCCACGCGCTGCTGTTTGAACTCGACGATCTTGTGCCCTCGCTGCACCAACGCAATCAGTATCTCGCTACAGACTTCGTCGGACCCGTTCACCTCGAGGACCACTTCCCCGCCGGCCGGGTTGGCCGATTCGACATTCGGCATTTGTAACAAGTCGCGCACGAGGTCTTCCGGTCTTTCAAGCGGCCGTATCATCACCGTGCGGCGCAAGCCGCCGGTCGAAAGCAGCTCGCTGATCGCGCCGGCCATCAGCAGCTTGCCCTGTTCGATAATCACCGCGCCGTTGCAGATTTCGGCCAGCTCGGTGAGGATGTGCGAGCTGATCAGGATTGCCTTGCCCTGGCCGGCCAGCACGCGAAGAAGCTCTCTCAACTCGACCCGCGCGCGCGGATCGAGTCCGGCCGCCGGCTCATCCATGATCAGCACCGGCGGATCGTGCAGCAGCGCCCGCGCCAGGCTCACACGCTGCTTCATCCCCTTCGAAAGCGCGTACAACATCTTCTCGCGGATACCCGCCAGGTTAGTGAACTCCTCTATGCCCTCGATCACCTTCGGCCGCCGCGCGCCTTTTATCGCATAAGCGCGGGCGAAGAAGTCGAGATAATCGTGAACGGACATGTCGCGGTGGGTCGGCAGCGCATCGGGAACATAGCCCACCAGCTCGCGGGCACGCTCGGGTTCCTCGACAACCGAGACGCCGTCAATGAGGACATCCCCATCAGTCGGCTCTTCCAGCGTGGCCAGAATGCGCATCGTCGTCGTTTTGCCGGCGCCGTTGGGCCCGACAAATCCGACCACGTGGCCGGCGGCGAAAGTGAACGAGATGTCGTCCACCGCGCGCGTCTTGCCGAAGTGTTTCTTCAGATGAATGACTTCAATTTTCATCGCCGGGTCCCTTCATTATTCCGAAGACACGCGCCTCGCACTTCTTCTGCTTGACGCCCTTGAGTCCCTCTTCGAGGAATGGACACGCGTCGAGATCCGCGATGTAGGTCCTCGGACGAACGAGGTCGGCGCTGCTTGAGGGTTGCTGAACCTGCCTCATCCAATCTCCCGTGAAAGCGCTACGAAACGCACCGTCCTTGACGGTCACGAGATGCTCCTTTGTCATTTCGAGAATCGCCGAAGCTCCCGCCGCTATGTCCGATCCCTTGTAAACAATTCCCTTCTCATCGGCGAGCCATAGATTCCGAATCGGAACGCCAAGCCCATTGACGGCCGACAGTGAACCATCGCTGCTGCGCGTCACCGTAACCCGCTCGCGTCTCGTCTCGCTTCGGCGAATCACGAAGTGCGCCGGTGTTCTCGCCGTCACCCACCCCGTTTCGAGGTGCTGGTCCTCGGTCCAATCGGCGGTACGGGTCGGAACGTTGTCGGAATAGTCGAACCCACTCCCTTGCGCGGTGATCTCGGTTTCGGTGCTGTACCTCAGCCCATCGCCCGGCGTCAGCGGAGCGTAAAAAGCGTTGAGGCCAATTGACGATGCGCGGTGCGATCTCTCATCAAGAATCGTGTAGCTCAAGTAGCGAGCCCGCCCGCCCCAGCCTTCCGAAAACACCGTATAAGCGGACACTGCCAAACAGGTGAGCAACGAAATCAGGGGCACCGTCCACAATAGCCACATCCGCTTCTTCTTCTTTGAGAGAACGAAGAGGTTGACCGGACCGATCAGGATGACGAATACGAGCATGATCAAGAGAAGTCCACGAACCGGTACGCCCACGTTTTCCATGACCGGGAAAACTCTATTCGCCGACCCGGTGTCTCTGTCCAACGTCGCCCGAGGCGCCCACGGTGACTGGCTCTGCTCCCATGCGTCACCTAGCGCTTCCCAATTTGGTTTGCTCAGCCCTTCAACCGCTCCGTTTTCGCTCACCATACAAACGCCGAAGCCAGCGTTGTGAGTTGAGAGAAGCCCGTCTTGCTGTTTCTCAATTCGCCAGGGTTGCGGCACTTGCCACGACCCGATCACCAGCAGCGCGCCGCCGCATTCAACGTAGCGCACAAGCGCGGACGCAGCCGGTTCAGGGAGCGCCCGCATTTCGTCCGCGGTCAAAACCACGCCATCGTAGCTCGAATACCCGAGCCACGTTGCGCTCCACTCCGACACCGGCGTTTCAGATCGGGCGGCATAGAAGCTTTCATTACCCTCCTTGTTCTTCAAAAAAGCGCCGGCGCGCGACTGAAACGCTCGCGCGGACGCTCCCTGGCTGATCAACACTTGAGGTCGAGCATCGTAACCGTGACCGGTCACATCAACCGCGATGATTTCTCGCTGCAACTGCCCATCTATCTCGACACCGAGCCCGTTGCCACCCGCGACGGAAGTGAACAATGATACGTTGACTGTTGATGACGGCTCGACGGTGATCGTGCGAGTGACGGTGCAGCCGTAGTACCTCTGCAGTGGAAGAGTAAGCGTTACGCGGTGACGCTCGCTGAGTGACCGATTGGCCACGGAGATTCTGTACTCCCCGTATCCGTGGCTTCGTTCGGCGTTGGGAGGCGAGGCGGCCTCGACCACGATGTCGCCGTACTGCTTTGCCCGAGCTGGAGACACGAGAATCGCGAGCAGAAGAATCGCCGTGAGAAGGTTGATCAATTTAGCAGCCAAGCGTTCCTCCTGGGGCCAGCTCCGCGCTGAACTCGTCACAACTCAAGTCGCGATCTCGATCTCTGCCGGAAGATTCAACCCGGTTTCATCCATGCCCGAGCGCAGGCTCTCGACGATCGCAAAGCTGTCTACCTGATCGAAGCGCGCTTTGTAGTTCAGCACCAACCGATGATTCACAACCGCTGCCGCGACCGACTTCACATCTTCAAAGCCAACCGTCGGACGGCCGGCAATCAACGCGCACCCGCGAGCCGCTTCGGCTATCGCGATCGCTGCGCGCGGCGATGCGCCGTAGACCACGTATTGCCGCACCAGGTCCGTCGCTTCGCTCGACGCCGGATGCGTCGCCGCCACCATCCTCGATATGTAACGCGACACCGGAGCCGGAAGGTAAACTCGATCCATCACGTCGAAGACGAGCTTTAACGCGACGCCGTCCATCGTCCAGGACGGGGCCGGCGTTTCGCCTCGCCGCCGCGTCGATATGATTCGGTCGAGCACATCGATATCGACCGTGTTCACTACCAGCTTAAACAGGAAACGGTCCAACTGCGCCTCGGGCAGCGGGTACGTGCCCTCGAGCTCGATCGGGTTCTGCGAGGCTAATACGAAAAACGGATCGGGCAGGCGGCGGGTCGTGCCCAGCAAGGTCACCGCCTGTTCCTGCATGGCTTCGAGTAGAGCAGACTGAGTCTTAGGTGACGCTCGATTGATCTCATCGGCCAGCAAAAGATTCGTGAACACCGGTCCCGGGTGAAAGCTCATCTCTCGCTTTCCATCCGCGCCCTCTTGCAGGATGTGTGTGCCGAGGATATCGCCGGGCATCAAGTCAGGCGTGAACTGAACGCGTTTGAAATCAAGACCGAGAATCTGCGCGAGCGCCTTCACCAGCGCGGTCTTGCCGACACCGGGCACGCCTTCGAGCAACACGTGGCCGCGGCTGAGCACGGCGACAAACACAATGCGGTGAAGATCTGATCGGCCGAGCAGAATGCGATCGAGCTGTTCAAGCGCTTTGTTGACCAGGTCAACGGCGGGGCTCAGCTCATCCGGCTGCAGGATGCGTTGTCGTTGTGTTTCTTCCATCGAGGGCCTTCCGCGGAATGGTCTGTCACGCTGCAGACACGGCGAATAGTATGAACTAGCGCCTTTCGAAGTAGCGATTCACCGCGCCTCGATGTCGAGGTAAGACGGTTTGTGTGAACGCAGACCCGCCGCCCGCAGCCGCGCCTTTCAACGCGCCCGCTTGTTGTGGGCCGTTCTTCTCGATTCCCGGTGCGCCGGTGCTTCGGCCTACCAACTCGCTGTCTTTGAGACCGGCCAGCGATGATGGAAGCACCTGCTCCTTGAATTTTGCGCCTCGCTCGGAAGAACGATCGGTCCAGGTCATCGGTGCATCGCCGCGCCCGCGATCGACTCCTCCCCTACCCCAGGAATTCATCATCTCGGTGACCGTCATGTTGCCGGCGTTCTCTTTCAGAAACTCCGCCAGTCCCTCGCTGTCGCACTGACCGGCCTTCTCACACTGCTTGAGCCTCTTCAAATCGATCAACCCGGCGTCACGGAGCTTACCGAGCCGTTTTGAGATGTCACCCTTGTGCTGCTTGAGCGCGTCGGCGAGTTGCTTGAGCTGTTCTCTGCTGAGAGACCCCGACTTCAAATCCTTGAGCAGATCGTTCGGGAGTGTCGGCCCGCCTTCTTGATCGCCAGCCGCGGCTTCCATTTGCGCGCGAAGCTCTTTCATGGCCTCGGTCATCAGCTTGGGATCGATTCCCGATCCGCTGTCGGCGAGGGTTTCGCTAAGGGCCTGCGCTTCGGCGAGCCGTTCGTTGTTCTGCGCTATCCTCTCAGCGGCTTCTTCAGCGGTTTTTGATACAGTGTCCTGAAGATGGTCCAGCGCCTCCCAGGTTTTGACCGGGTCCTCGCCTTTCGCCTCGGCGGTGATCGATTCGAGTTTCGTCTCGAGCAACTCAGCGTGAGTCGCGTCGATGATCTCCTCTTTCTCCAGCACATCGATGTCGGCTGAGATTTCCCCGGCCTCTTTGGCGATGTCAAGCGGACGATCCGAAGCCAGGCCGGAGCGCGCGGGAATCAAGAAACTGACCGCGACGAACAGCGCTGACGCAAGCACAAACGCTACCGGGCGTCTCGCGCGCCAGTGCAGCCGTGGGTCTGCGATCGCGGGCATACGAGCTTGCCAGTCGCCAAGCTCGGCGCGTTCGGAAGCCATGAGAAGGCCTCCGCATGAATTCCTGTTATCCAGCAGCGCTCGAACCGCGCTGCGATCCGGCAGCCGCTTCAGCGCGAGAAGAATGGCAATTACCGCGCAGGGAACGATGCCGGCGAGAATCCAAACCAACTGAATCAGCGGACGGCCCGTTGCCGCTCGCATCGCGAGGACCGCGACGCCACAAAGGAATCCCCAAATCGTCATGAACATCAACGCGTATCGAATACTGACAAGTATCGCGACTCGGCGGATGAATCTGACGATCGCCTGTTCCTGAGGCGGTGAGGGATCGGGGTTCGTCATGTCCATACAATACTGAAACGAGGCTCGATGGGAAAGGCTCAACTTTTTGTTCAAACTCGGTCCGGAACGTTACCGCGCGAAGTCATAGACGCCACTTCGAGTGTTCTGGTTGCTTCCTCAGCCTGAGAATGCCACGGGCTCGAGCCCGTGGCATATCGTACCGAGACCTCGCCTCTCTGTAGCAGCTAGCCTGAGACTCCACCAGGCAAGAGATTGTGTGAAAACCCCAACCGGGAGAAGCTGTGAAAAAAACCTGGCAACTAGCTATGTTACAATGGGCAAGCTGCTATCGAATTCGCATACAAGCTGTATCAGACGCTTGATCCTCGATCAAGTTCGGAGGGAAGAATGAAGAAGCGAGCTTGCGCGGTAATATTGATCCTTCTGTTCGTCGCGTCGCTGCCAATCACGCAGCACGCGGCATCACGCGAACCGGCTCGCGCGCGGCACGGCATGGTCGCCTCGACCAGTGAGATCACCTCGCGCGTAGGCGTCGAGATCATGCAACGCGGCGGCAACGCGATTGATGCAGCGGTGGCCGTCGGGCTCGCTCTCGCGGTGACCTGGCCGAGCGCGGGCAATATCGGCGGCGGTGGCTTCATGATGATTCGCCGGGCAAACGGCGACACAGAGATCGTCGACTACCGCGAGCGCGCGCCGCTTGCCGCCTCTCGCGACATGTATCTCGACAAAGACGGCAACGTGATCAAAGGCGCGTCTACAGTAGGCTACAAAGCCGCCGGCGTTCCCGGCACGGTCGCGGGACTGTCGCTCGCGCTAAAGCGTCACGGCAAACTGAAATGGGCTGATGTCATCGAGCCCGCCCGCAAGCTCGCAGCCGAGGGCTTCACGATGAGTCATCACCTCACTCGCAGTCTCCAAGGCTCCGAGAAACTTCTGGCACAGTTCCCCGACAGCAAGAGGATATTTCTCCGTGACGGTAAGTTCTATGACGAAGGCGAGCGGCTCGTTCAGCCTGAGCTGGCCGCAACCCTGACGCGGTTGAAAGAGAAAGGTCCGCGCGAGTTCTACGAAGGCAAGACCGC
>JBGQGO010000072.1:0-14624 GCA_041497455.1 Blastocatellia bacterium
CAATGCGGGAAGCAGCCAGACCACCCGGATCTTGTGGATGGACCGGGACGAAGGCATTCATCACGGGGACACTTGGATCTTCACTACAACGTTCACGTATGCGGGCGTTGATATCCAGTTGCAGGAGTCACTGACCGGTACCTTCCTCAGCAGCACGCTCGAAATTCAGATCGTCGCCGGCGAACAAAGCACAGGCTGGCAGTCGGACAATGCCTGGCTCGCGTTCACGGGCAGCGACGGCAACCCCTACCGGATCAGCGGAGTCTTTTTCCGCGACGGGCTCTATGACGACGTCACCTACGCGATCGGCCCGGCGATTCTCCCACAGATCAACCACATCGTTGTGCTCATGATGGAGAACCGCTCGCTGGATAACCTGCTCGGCTTTGTCTATGCCGCCCAGAACAACGAACCCCCGAACAACATCCCGGAGCCTAGCCCGCCCACCGCGACGTCCTACGACGGCCTCGTCGCGAATACCTATTTCAACGAGCTCAAGCCGAACTCGCCGGTATACGCGTCGGAGGGGGCGCAATCCACGGTGACGCCGAGTCCCGACCCGGGCGAAGAGTTCACCCAGATGACGGCGCAGATATTCGGCGCATCGGCGACGGCCGACATGTCGGGCTTTCTCGCGAACTACAACACGCAGGATGCGGCGGACCCGGATCAGATCATGCAGTCGTACAGCCCGACTCAGGTTCCGGTGATCAGTCAGATCGCTCAAGCGTTTGCGTTGAGCGACGCGTGGTACGCCTCGGCGCCTTGCCAGACCTGGCCTAATCGAGGCTTCGTCCACACCGGCTCTTCGGATGGTCACATCAACAACGACGATTCGGAGCCCTACGACATCAACACGATCTTCAATCAGCTTGAAGACCAGGGCGCGTCGTGGATGGTCTACAACGACACGATCCTGCCGTCGCTGGTGCACGTGATGTTTCCCAAGCTTTGGTTAGACGTCGATCATTTTGCGGACATGGGACCGTTCTATGTCCTCTGTCAGCAGCCCGCCACGGCGCCGGCGAGCCAAAAGCTCCCGCAGTACACTTTCATCGAGCCGAACTTCCTCGATCCAGACGAGAGCTACCATCCTCCGCACGACATCACGCCAGCCGAGCAGTTCCTGGCCAAGGTCTACGGCGCAATTCAGGCCTGCCCTTATCGCGATGAGATTCTCTTCGTGATAACGTTCGATGAGCACGGCGGCTGTTATGACCACGTGGCTCCGCCGAACAACGCCGTGCCCCCCAGGCCCGGGTCAGTTTCGCGTGACGGTAGCTTCGATTTCACACGTTTCGGCGTGCGCGTGCCGACGATCGTGGCATCGTCGTATGTGACGCCCGGCACGGTCTTCCGCTCGGAAGGCGCAACGCCCTACGATCACACCTCGATTCTCGCGACGCTGCGCGACTGGCTGGGCATCAATCCGTCCACGTTTCTCGCAACGCTGCCGAGTCCGCGGATCACCGCTGCGCCGACGCTCGCGCCGGTGCTGACCGAAACCACGCCGCAAGCCTGGCCGGTCATCACGTCTCCCGCGACCGAGACAAAGGCCGTCGATCTGACCGAGCGGCCCAACGAACTGGTCATGAGTATCGTGATTGGCGAGGCTTCGCGGCGGGCGGGAAAGTACGTCGGCAAGGCCCGGGCGGCGGCGCTGAGACAGGAAATCCAGACGGTCCAACAAGCCCGCGCCTATTTCGCGGCACGACCGCCGAAGCGCAAGTAGGCCGATTGCTTCCCACGCCTGTCACAGCGAGTCAACATCGGCCGCTGGCTTCGCGCGCTCTGTGGCTACTCCTCCGAGCTTGGTATTTTGATTTGGGGCGACGAGAAAGAGTTGGGAGTACCTGGCCCGTCGCCTGACGAAGCTGCAGAGATTGACGAGACGGTTTGTAACGAGAAGATCGGAAACTATGCGGGATTCCGGGCGGGAGTCAAATCAGGACTTTAGTTCGACTCACGGACTCTTGGTTCAAGAACTTTAGGTGCAAAGCCAATCGGGGAAACAATGCCCGAACCCGCTACGATCCGGGCATCATAAACTAGCGCGTTAGTTCGAAACT
Source organism: Blastocatellia bacterium (assembly GCA_041497455.1). Classification (GTDB taxonomy): domain Bacteria; phylum Acidobacteriota; class Blastocatellia; order UBA7656; family UBA7656; genus Onstottus_A. Next base: position 2,070 of record JBGQGO010000072.1, read on the forward strand.
AAGTCCCGTTACGGGCAACCAAATCTTTCCCGGTACTCGGTTGAGACCAGGAATGCCCTGATGGTGTCCTGATAACACTGGTAGCCGTTGCTGCCGTTTCTGCCGGGATCGTTAGTACAATTGTCCAGCCCATCCGTCCAGAAGTCCCATCCGGCTTGGTCCGGCCACCTCTGCAAGTACACAACGTAACACAGGAGCACGAATTCCCTGTTGTCGTACTGCGGAGGAGGATTCGAGTTGTCGAGCCCGAAAGTCCACGATTGTTGACGGAACTCGCTTGATTCCCAAAAAGCCCGCGACACATCCACGCGTTTGTCTGCGACGCATTGGGCATTGGAGCCGCACTGAGTAATCTGACCAGTCCAGAAGTCCCGCCCACTGAAGTCTGTATCTGGTGGCTCGTTTGGCTCACGACCAAGAAAGTCGCGATAATGTTGCGATACAAAAAACTGAGCATCATCAATTGGATTTGGAGAGAGACAAGACGGCGGATCTGGAGGATCGCAATCGTTACATATCAGAGGGGAAATCGGTTTCGACTTCTGTTTAGACCTCTGAGCTTGTGTTGGCTTCTGTTTAGACTTCTGGGCTTGTGTTGGCTGAAGCGCTAACAGCCCAATAGTGATTGCTACAAGGACAACTAGTATCTTCTTCATTTGAATTTACCTCCTGTTGCTGGTTAACGAGACTAGGAAAGTTGCAGGTGGGTACAACCCCCATCGAAGGTGGACGCTTTCTTCAGTACTGCCTGAAATCAGAATTGGAGACTGTCGCTGCATAAACGTGATGCCGCAAAGCGGGAGACGACCGCCAATAAGTTCGCAGACTCCTTTATACAATCAAACATACATTCAGGTCTCGGCAAAAGGTTTGAATTTTCCGTCAAATATCGTGATTTCTGTAACGTTGCCTGATTAACGCGTAACCCTCTTTTTGAATTCGGCCGGGGTAAGACCCGTGCACCTCTTAAAGGCCCTTTCGAACGTTCTGAGGTCCATGTATCCGATTTCGAATGCGATCCGAGTTATAGAATGATTCTCGGTTTTCATGAGCGAAATAGCTTTCCCGATTCGTAGCCCCATCAACCAATACCTGAAACAAACGCCCACCTTCTTATGGAAGAAAGTCGAAAAGTACTTTCGTTCCATGCCAGCAATCTGCGCGGCTTTTTCTAGGGAGATGTACTCAGGATAATTATCTTCGACATACTGTCTTACTTTTCGCAGACGAGCATAGTATTCGAATGCCCGCTCGTTGATTTGCGTCGAGTCAAACATGGGACAACTCACGCGCTGAAACGTTCTCGGCTCCGTCGCAGCTATAATTACTTTAGCAGAGCTAGCCTTCGCTTTTCCCACTTAGCCAAGGTGATAGTTTTTGAGGAGGACAATTGGGCCTTTATACCTTACCATGTGTAGACGGATTGTTTAGCCGGTTTCATTCAGAAACGTGATGTATGGTCGGTGTAGCCCAGGAGGCAGTTGCATTGCGGGCGGGACTGCCCTTACTCGCTACAACTGCTTGCAGTCACTCCGAAGATGGCGCTCAAGGATAGAAATCACGGATGACGAGATTGATTGGGTATGCACGGTTTACTATGACTAAAGAAGTCATTCTCCTTAGCGCAAGAAACAAATCACGATCCACCTGCCAGCAGCACTGAACCGGCCCGCGCGAGTCGGCGCAGCCACTCGACAACATCGCTAGATCAGCCCCATGCCTGTTGCTTTGATCGCATAATAGATCAAAACCATCCCGCCGACGATCAGCAGGAACAGCACGCCCAACAGTACAAATACCCACGCCCAGTCGCTCCAGAACGAGCCCCGTTTGCCGGAAGCGTGCTTGTTCAACAAACGGAGATTGCGCGTGTTGACCTTCCACACAAAGTCGGCGGCATCGCCAACAAAGGGAATGCTGCCTACGACGAAGTCGGCGGCGATATTGAACACCATCCTGGCAATGACGATCTTAGGCAAGCCGTAGCGCACCGACACAAGAACTATGTAAGCCGAGACGATTGCGCCGATCGCGTCTCCCGCGACGGGAAACAACAACCCGATGACCGGGTCCAAGCCAAATGTTATGTTGGTGCCGGGGATTCGGATCGACTTGTCCATCAACAAAGCGATGCGTTCGAGATGTTGGTCGATTGGCGGGCGAGACAGAGGCTCCAAGCCCGAGCCTGTCTGGGGCAATGCCGTTCGCTCGATGGGGTCTTGATTTGGTTTAAACACAGTCTCTGTTGGAGGACGGATTCATCATAGCAGTGGGTGTTTGTCAGTGAAACCGTGGATTGAACTTCGGCGGAAAGATTGGACAAGTTGCGCCGCGAGTACGCGACTCGGCGTGACAAAGTCCTTCTCTATCAAGTGCGCTTTTGCGACCGGCTAATCGATTTCGACGGCGCCGGATTTTGAAACGCTAACGCGGCGGGATTTCGTGGTATTGCTTATGACGATGTTAGGTTGCTTGGAGCCGGGCGCCAGGTTCCCTGATCGCGCGAAAATGACAACCGCGTCTTCGGAGATTTCGACTCCAGCCGGCAGCTCTTCAGCTTCGACGCTGTCCAGGCGTCCGTTCCCATTTCGATCGAGACCGAACCTCTCGTCTTTGGCGTCGAAGATGACGCTGACGCTTGCCCGGCGCTCTATTGCTTGCTCTCGCGCAATCTCGAGTTCCTCCGCGATGCCCCCGGTCGCGGCGTTAAGTCTGTACATCGCGAATCCCATTTTGCCAAGATGCAACAGCACCGATCCAACTATCAGTATGACCAGAAGACCGACTATGGCTTCCATCAACCCGAGGCCCGCCTCGCGGCATCGGCCTGACGTTGGTTTTGAGAAAGCGCTCACCTGTGCCTCCGATTCGGGGATCGCGAATAGAGCAGTCCGCTCTAGTTGGGCAAGTGTGCGGCCACAGCTCTCTCGGGCATAAAGCATTGCAAAGTCAGGACTTTAAGACGCAGCCTGGGGCGAGTACGGGAGAGTTCAATACCGGTGTAACTTTGGGCTACGGCATGTTACCCCGGTTCCACAGTCGGAGGTGGGGCTAAGAGCGGCAGCCGGCAGTGAAAAACGGTCCCCGCGCTATCGCTTCTCTCCACCGAAACGTCGCCGCCGTGCCCGACAAGAATCTTCTGGACCAGCGCCAGACCGATACCGTAGCCGCGCGATTTGGTCGTGAAGAACGGAATGAACACTCGAGGAAGGTCCTCAGGCGAGATGCCGCTACCCGTGTCTCCAACCCTGACGTGTGCATAGCGGCGATCCGTTCCGGCGTCGACTACCCCACTGATAACGATCGCCTTTTTGAGTGAGTGTGGATCAATAGCTTCTGCGGCGTTACGAAGCAAGTTGATGAAAGCCCGCCGCAACAGCGATTCATCTCCAGCGAGTTGTGGAAACTCTCCTTCAACTCTTAGCGCGATCGCGTTCCCGGCTAGATGAGGTCTGATTTCATCGACGCTCGCCTCGACGATCGAGCGCAAGTCGACCGTGACCAGATTCAGGTCTTGGGGGCGAGCGAAGTTGAGGAAGTCAGTCACCAGCTTGCTCAACAACCTGACTTCGTTCAAAGAGGCGTCAAGAGTGAGCCGACGGTCGGCGTCGGACGCCGTCCCCACTGCTTGAGCTTCGAGTAGTTGAACGTAACCGTGAATCGTGGCCAGCGAATTCTTGAACTCGTGTGCGAGACCGGCCGCCATCTCTCCGAGGCTTGCCAGATTGTCTTTGAGCTTCATTCGCTCGCGAAGCTCGATCACTTCGGTTATGTCGGTCATCAAGCAGAGCGCTCCTTCGACGTTCTGCGAAGCGTCACATATGGGCGAAATACTCAACCCGACGCGGCGGGCGCGGCCGCCGGGTAGCACGAGGGCAACCTCTTCACGCCGGAATGTTGTGGCTTTGTCGAGGCATTCGGAGATCATCTCCGCCATCCGTGGAGACGAGCTGAAGAAGGAACGATAGTCTACGATGGGTGACAAGAGCTCGCCTGTGTGGATCTGCCTGGATTGCATAGAGCGAGAGGTGGGCTCATTGACGAATATCTTCATCGCGTGCGCGTTGACCGAGGTGACGATTCCCTTTGAGTCTATGGTGATCAATCCGCTTGGAATGTTCGCGATTAGGCGCTCACTGAATCGCTCCGATCGCTCCGCGCGCCTACGCTCGAGCTCGTGAAGCTGTGCGAGCTCTCTTTCGTTGGCTTGAAGCTGTTCGACGAGAGCTTGAAATGTTTGAGCAACGAACTCGCCCTCGCTGATAGCTGACGATGCGCGCACCGGGCTCCCGCGCGCAGCTTCGACCATCCTCCTGTACGGTCTGAGCAGCCAGCGGACCAACAAGAAAACGAGTCCGATGCCCAATACCAGCGCGATGATCTGATAGCTGAACAGGTAGATTAGTATCGGCGAAGCCCTGAGTTGACTGGCGGTTCGCGAGAATAGCGCAAGGCTGAGCGCAATCAGCGACAGAAGCGCGAGGATGAGAACCAGCATCGCCAAGCGAGCTTTGTTTTCGACTGCGCCGAATTTCATAAAAGGGCCAATGAATAAGCTGGTAGAAGCCTGTCAGAGCGATTGGTTACAGGGGCCTGCGCAAAGGCTGGCGGCGAATCCGTTTTATGATAACAAATCCGCATCGCCCTTGTACTCTCCATCTTCACTTGTAGCCTGCTGTCCCGTTCGATCTGAAGCTCTCACGCTTAGTGTGTTGTCAGTCAAAAAGGAGAGCTTGCCGGTCCGGTTGTACCGTGCTGGTACGGCGTAGATGCGAAAATAAGCGCCGATCAGTTCGAGCGAAATCTCATAACCCTGAGTGTGCGGGACCGTGATCTTTGTGAAGTCAAGTACGCCGGCGCCCTGGCGAATTGCGCCATCGATCTGTTCCTTAACGACGCGCGCAAACTCCCAGAGAGTGACGGCAGCATTGTACTCGTTCTCGTTCATCTGCCGCTGCTGCCTGATCTTGAATTGCTTGTAACCGTGCACGCCGAGAACGCCGACGAATACGGCTGCGAGGATCACCAGGACTATCGCCATTCTCTCACCAGTTCTTTATCGGGCGAGCCGGAATACGAGGCCCTGATGAAGTCAGGGCACCAGGATGTCCGCCTCAGTCGCGGCTTCGTTGGGAGGGGTTCTCGCGAGCTATCTTATACACAGTAGCTGGCCGGAATCAACATCGACATAACATGATCGAAGCTTCACCTCTCTCCCTCAGGTTACCGGGCATGTCGCAACTATGGCTTCAAGTTCCGAAAGCGCTCGGCACGTGATAACATTCAGGTGTTGATAATCCTCACTCAAATGACTCACTATTTGTTAGTACGCGCGAGACGTGATGCACGAAATTCAGCAGTAGAGCTTTAGGAATTATGATGGCTCGCACGCGAAAGCTTCGAGAACGGCTCCTCGGATCACCCAGACCTGTCGAATTCCTGGTTCGCAACGTACTGGCCTTAGGCTTTCTAGTTCTGCTGTTGCTCGTCGCAGGCGTTGGCTATCGGAGCATCCAGAGCCTGGAGCAGTTGGAGAAGGAGAGTGTTCGGGTTGACGAAACTGAGGAGTTCCACCTTCGCGTCGTGCTCAACCTGTCGGAGACGGTGGGCAAGATATCGCCCGAAGCCCAAACCGTGGCGGCAAACCAAGCGAATAGCCGGATGCACTTCGCCGCGCGGCAGCAGCTCAAGACACTAAAGAACGAAATGGAGGGCGAGATCGCCGAAGCTCGAAAGAGTTCGCTTGTGGATAGTGAGGCGTGGCAGCAATTCGAAGCGTCATACACCAGGTTCTGGGAAGCGATGGACAGAACAAGTCCGGCTTCAGATGACTGGCACGACGAGCGCAACAACATGACGGCGGCCGTAACAAAGCTCGACGACCTGGTTGACAGCGAAAGAGAGCAAAACAACATCAAAGCTCATGAGATGAGCGTGAGCGCACGGAATCGAATTGTGGCCGCGACCGGAGCCGTGCTGATGGTCGGCGTCGTAGTGGCGTCGTTGGCGTTCTATGAAATCCGCAAGAATCTGAAGCGGCTCGCTGGCGCCTACGCTGCAAGCGCCGAATCGAGGGACTATCTTCAATCACTTCTGGACAGCCTGGTGTCAGGGGTGGTCGTTATCGGTCAGGACGGCTCCGTGCAGACAGTCAGCGAGTCATTCCGAAGACTACCGGGCGCGGGGGCAGAGTTGGGAAGCGGGCAAAGTTACACACATCTTTTTCGAAATAACGCTTCGCTGCTCGCAGCGGTTTCAGAGGAACTCGCGGAGCCTACGCCAAACAGCCGCTATTACGGAAGAGTCGATTTGGGCGTGAACCTGTTTGATGTTTTCACTTCGCCGTTGAGCGTCGGGGGAGAGCGGCACGGGGTCATCCTGGTTTTCGTCGATATCACTGAAGCTGCTCGCGCGCAGGCCGAACTGCGGCGCAATCATGCGCTGACGGCGGTCGGGCAAATGACTGCGCAGATCGCACACGAGATCAAGAATCCGCTCGGTAGCATCCGCTTCGCTGCTGAGGTTCTAAAACGGCAGGGAACGACCAACCACGCGGATGCCTTGTCGACTATTCAAGTGATCGAGAGAGGCGTCGATCATCTTGCCGCAATCTGTGCCGAGCTATCGGAGTTCGCGCGGCCCAAGAAGTTGAACCGCGTTGAAACAAACTTGAATAACTTACTAGACGATTTGCTGCCGATGGTCGCCGATCGGCTGACTTCGAAGCAGATGCAAGTAGGCAAGCAGTACGACTCGGACATTCCTGCCGGCTACTATGACGGTACGGAATTGAAGAAGCTTTTCTTGAACTTGATAATTAACGCCGTCGAGGCCAGTGAGCCCGGAAGCTCGATAGAGATTCGGACTCGGCACAATGGGATTCAGGATGTATTTGTCGACATCGTGGATCAAGGCTCTGGTATGGATCCCGAAACACAGAAGCGTCTATTCGAGCCGTTTTACACGACAAAAGAGAAGGGAACTGGGCTGGGCATGGCGATCGCCAAACAGATAGCTGAACTGCACAGCGGCGACCTCACCGTGATAAGCCAGGCTGGCGCAGGCACGACGGCGACGGTGAGGCTGCCTCTGACTAAGTTGGTTGAAGCGGACAACAGAATTGGGGCTGTTAATCGTCTTAGCAGATGAACCAAGTCCCCGATTACACAGTCCAGAAGCCTGGGAGGTCATTCCGATGAAGTTGAAGAAACGCCTGATCCGAACCGCGAGCGCGATGCTTGCCGTCGCTATGATCGCCGTGTTGAGCGATCGGACAAGCGCTCAAGAAACACGGCCGCGTTATAACTCGGCGCAGTACGCTGAGCCAAGCTGGACTTTGCCTCCGGACACGGTCATCAGCGTGCAGATGAACGGCACCCTCAGTTCGCGGACCGCGCACGTCGGCGACAAGTTCACTGCCACAGTGACCGTACCCGTGTATGTGAACGGCCGGGCGGTGATACCGGCTGGTTCAATCGTCGAAGGTCGAGTGACCCAGGTGACGCCCGCGAAGCGAATGAACCGGTCGGGCACGATCGGGATCGACTTCGATGACCTTCTCTTTCCGAACGGCACTCGCGTCGGCCTTGTCGGAAGCCTGACGTCGGATGATCCTGAAACACGGCGGCGAATCGATGACGAGAGCCGCGTTTCGGCCGAAGGCAACAAGCGGCCGTCGGTCTTTATTGGCGGCGGCGCCGCTATTGGAGCCGTGCTTGGCGGAATTGCCGGCGGAGGCGAGGGCGCGGTGCTTGGAGGCGTTGCTGGCGCCGGCGCCGGCGTCGCGGGCGTTCTGCTGTCGAAGGGTGAGGAAGCTCAGGTGCCGTCGGGGACTCCGTTTGGCGTTCAGATCAAGCAAGCGCTGATCGTCCGGGAGAGCTTCATCTTGGAGGGGACGCCGACAGGGGATCCTGCAGCGGATCAGCTTCCGGATCGGCCGCAAGATAGGCGCGATAGGCATGAGACTGTTGGATCGCAACCAGACAATCCGGACCGACCCATTGCTAGCCGCGCTGAGCCAGAGACCCGGACTGACTCTGACAGGTCAACCGCCAGCGCTTCCGAGCTTCCGCTCTCATCGCCTGAGATGGTCCGCAGAGCTCAAGGGGCGTTGAAAGAACAGGGTTACTACGAAGGCGAGGCTGATGGCGTAATGAGCCCGCGAACCTCGGGCGCGTTGCGCGCTTACCAGCGAGAACACAATCTTCAAGAAACTGGTGACTTGGATCCACAGACGGCGAAGAGGCTCGGCATTGTGGGCGGCGCCAGCGTTGAGCGAACCCCTGACCGCCCCCGAGAAACGAGGACAGATAGTGCGCCTTCAGACACGGTGATGGCAAACGTGCTTTCGGCGAGCGCTAACAGAACGCAAGAAGGCGCAATCTCGGTTGTAATCAATACGCAGGCGAACACAGGCGGATGGCGCTGGTTCGGCGAACAGGTCGTCAACGGCGACACGCTCGAAGTCTACGCAAGGGCCGTGAGGCCGACTGGGATGGTAACTCAAGCACTAACCCGAGGAAGGATTGAGCTCACGGTGAGGGACGGCGTGGAGTACGTGCGACGGGTGGTAGTTCACTCGGCCAGTGGTGATCAGGTGATTGCGTTGGGGGGACGAACAGATGTGGCTGTGGAACCGAGCGCGCCCTCAGGCAATGCAGCTTCGTCAGCAAGCAGCTTGCAGCGCAAGGCTGAGGAGCTGCTCTCTGAGTATCAGAGAGTGTATGGAGTTCGGATGACCGGCACCGGGGTTGAAGTCGACAACCCTGCGCAGTACAAAGAGGCCGAAATAGAATTGCTGTTCGCGATAGACAGCTTCGCGAACGCGACGCAACTTTATGCTCGGTTGGCAACGTCGCTTCGAGACCGGCAGAGCCTGCGTGGCGCGACACTGGCTATGGCGCGACAGGCGAGACGCACGGATCGAGTGATCTCGACAACAACGAGCCGCGCGGCAGACTCGCTGGCCACGAGGTGGGATTCTGTACGACAGGACGTTTTGAGACTCATGCAGGCGCACAATATCAGTTCGTCCGAGGTTGAAGACTGATGCCTTCATCGCCGGGCTTGTAGGCTTGGCAATTACCAGCCATCGCGATGCTGCTCTAGAGCAGCGGGATAGTCCGAACAGTCGGTGCTCAGTGCTTGTGTGTCATCACCAGCGTTGAACATTGTCGTGCCCCAACATCATCTCCAAGAGTCTCAATCGCGTCGTTTCATATCGGCCATGACTGACCTCAAAGAAACCGCAAAGCGCGTATTCCTTGGAACCCTAAAAGCCATCGAGCCCGACTCGGTGATCAAGCACAAGTTGCGCGTCGATGGTGAAACCCTCACCCTTGGCAGCGACCAGATTCCGCTCGACGGCTTCAGCGAAGTCGTGTTGATCGGAATCGGTAAGGCCAGTCTGAAGATGGGATGTGCGGTTGAGAATCTTCTCGGCCACCGGGTCAAACGCGGGATTTTAGTGACCGATCGGCGGTCTAGTATAAGCGTGCGGTCCGAGGTTGAGGTGGGCGGTCATCCATTGCCTGATGCCAACAGTCTCATCTCAGGAGAAAGGATTGTCGAGCTTGTGCGGTCATGTGGCCACGATGCTCTGATAATCTTTCTAATCTCAGGCGGCGGTTCCGCGCTGGTGGAAATGCCTGTGTCACGGTCCATATCGCTCGAAGATCTAAGAGTCACAAATCAAGTGCTGATCGGCTGTGGAGCTACCATCCGCGAGATAAACATCATCCGAAAGAGTCTGTCGCGTATTAAGGGTGGAGGGCTCGGCTGGCTTGCCAGGAACTCGAGGTGCGTTGGACTCTACATTTCAGATGTCAATCCCGGTGATTTGCGTTCAATTGCCTCAAACCCTCTTTTGCCAGAGGAGATCGGAGCAGAGGACTCTCTTGATGTAGTGAGAAGATTCAACCTGATTGACAAGCTACCCCGTTCAGTGGTGAGCGTAATTCAGCGAGCGGCTCTTAAGCGTTTTTCCGGTGAGTGGAACAGCACCGGTTTCCGACCGCTTACAATGCTCCTGCTCGACAATTCGAATGCAGTCCAGGCCGCGGCCGAACAGGCAAGGCAGCTAGGGTTCCGAGTGGAAGTCGACGCTGACTTGATTGAGGGCGAGTATCGCACCGTCGCTGATCAGTCAGTTGACCACCTCTTAAGCCTCAAATCTTCGTTCCCGAATGAGCGGGTCTGCGTAATATCAGGGGGCGAGGTTTCGTGCTCCGTGCGCCGCGATGGTATCGGTGGGCGCAATCAAGAATTCGTGCTATACTCCGCAGCGCGGTTGGGTAGCTTGGGCATCCGCGAGGGGGCAGCGGTGCTTTCATGTGGTACGGACGGTATCGACGGGAACAGCAATGCGGCTGGGGCAGTAGCCGACGCAGAGCTGGTGATCAAGGCAGCACGACACGCCATAGATGCCTCAATCTTCATAAGCGGCAACGATTCTCATTCGTTCTTCAAGAAGGCCGGCGGCCTCGTAGTAACGGGACCGTCGGGCAACAATGTCAGGGATCTTAGAATCCTGATGGCTCGATGATGGAGAGTCTTGTTGGGCTCATTTCGACAACAAAATGGAGGATCAAACATGATAAGGATCATACCGGTTGTGGCAGTTATTGTTTTGTTGGTGGCGGCCTGTGACCACAAGCCCGCTCCTGCGGCCAGGGCTCAGAAGGATCCAAAGATCGCTGCGATTGAGGAGAGGATATCCAAAACGACGCCAGAAGGGAAAGAGATCATCGGGAAGGTTCAGGCAATGAAGCCCGAAGTGAACGAGCAAGTGTCGACAAAAACGGTTCAGGAGATGGTGGATGACTATGCAAAGAACAAAGGCGCCTACAACATAACGTCGATTGGATGGGAGGCGTCACAAAAGAAAATTCTTCCTGGGGCGAAGTTACCGCGGTGGAAGGTAGCATTCAGCTACCAGGATTGGCAAAAGCAGTTGCTGACCGCTGAGTGGGAATATGATGCCGAAACAAAGAAGGTTTACCCATTCGAAAGGGACAATGCGCCGCAATTCTATAGTAGTGAAGGAGCAGAACCTCAAGGAAAGAAAGGCAAGAAATAGGGGCATCGAGATGTGTTCTGAATCGCGGCCGTTGCAGCGTCAACCAGCGCCCTATCTTTTGGTCGATAATGAAGCCGGTAGTTCTTATTGTAGATGATGAGCCAGCAGCCCGATTCGGCATGAAGCGGGCACTGGAGAAGGAAGGCTACACCATCCTTGAAGCCGACAGCCTTGGAGGCGCGGACCAGGCTGTTGAGAACCAAACCCCCGATGTTGTTCTTTTGGACGTCAGACTCGCCTCAGAGTCGGGCCTGGATTACTTGCCCGGTCTCGTTTCTAAAGATCACCCACCCTTGGTTATCGTAGTCACTGCTCACGGCTCGGAACGAACGGCCGTCCAGGCTATCAAGCTTGGAGCGTACGACTACCTCTCAAAACCTTTCGACGTCGACGAGTTGCGTATCCTCGTTAAGAACGCGATCGAAACACATTCGTTGAGGGCGGAGAACGCGAGGCTGCGACGGCAGCTCGCGGCGACTGGCACGTTCGGTCAGTTGATCGGTTCGTCTGCGGCTATGGAAAGCGTGTACTCGCTGATCGAGAAAGTCGCACCGACTGACGTGAACGTCTTGCTCACCGGTGAATCGGGCACCGGTAAGGAGATGGTGGCCAGAGAGATTCACTCGAGGAGCCGGAACCCTTCTGGCCCGTTTGTTAGCGTGAACTGCGCCGCAATGCCGGGGGAGCTTATCGAGTCTGAGTTGTTCGGTCACGAAAAAGGAGCGTTTACCGGGGCCTCGGGGAGAAGGGTAGGGAAGTTTGAAGCGGCTAACGGGGGAACTCTATTTCTCGACGAGATCGGGGACATGAGCCCTTCGACGCAGGCAAAAGTGTTGCGGGCTATCGAGGAGAAGACTTTTCAACGGCTGGGGAGCAACGCGACTCTCTCCACAGAAGCCCGGATAATAGGCGCGACCAACAAGCCCCTGGAAAGCGAAGTTGAATTGGGTAGGTTCCGGGAAGATCTGTACTACCGCCTTTGCGTGGTCAGGATAAGCTTGCCACCACTGCGAGAGAGAAAGTCCGACATCCCCGCCCTTGTCCACTCGTTTTGTGAGAGGTTTTCGTTAGCATACAAGAGCGAACCCCTCAGTATCTCGAAGGAAGTCCTTAAGGTTCTACTTGAGTATGACTGGCCCGGCAATGCGCGCCAGCTAAGAAATTGCATTGAGAGAGCCGTTGTTCTTAGTGACAGCGAAGAGATTGAGGTTGAAGCCTTACCTGAAGAAATACTCTCGGACCGGAGTCTCGGTCGACCGGCCACTAAATCGTCCGAAGGCATCACTGTCTCGAAGTCTCTTGACTTCAGGAGTGCCAAAAAAGAGTTTGAGCGCCAGTATGTCGAGTATTCTCTTGACCAAGCGGGTGGCAATGTCACCAAGGCAGCGGCCGCACTTGGCATGCATCGCCAGAGCCTTCAGCACAAGATCAAGGAACTTGGACTGAGCAAGAGATTCGTTCTGGACGACTGACTTCCG
>JBGQGO010000073.1:0-14586 GCA_041497455.1 Blastocatellia bacterium
GAGGCGACCCGGAACAAGTGCTTGATCGCATTGGTATCAGCGTGCTTGTAGAGATGACCGTTCAAAGTATTAGGCGGGAGTTGATGAAAGTCACTCAGAAAGTCCGCGAGACAATCCAGGCCGCGATCGGCTCCGGCAGGCGTTGACGCTATCAGTTCGACGCGGTTGCAGGTCGAAACGATCAGGCCTTCGTCTAGAATCTTCTGATCGACGAGCCTGGACAGCGCATCGGAGAGCTGCGACTCGCCGAACGCCAATCGCTCGCGCATCGCGAGCGGCGCCGTCTTATGACTCAATCCTACGAGTACGATGTTCAAAACGCATGTCCGAGGTAGCGAACTCCCACCAGGCTACAGATCACAATTATGAAGCTCAGAATCGAAGCGAGAGCGGCCGCTCGCCCGCCCCAGCCGGCGTTTATTCTAGACTGGATGATGACCAGATAGAGCAGCCACGTAACGACAGAGAATATTTCGAGCGGGTCCGCCTGCCAGTACACGTGGCGGTGGGAGTACGAGTACCACAGGCCGCCGACGATTCCGAGCGTCATCAACACAAACCCGATCGCCATGGACCGCGCGCTTATCGCGTCGCAGGTGTCGAGCGATGGGAGTTTGTAAAAGATCGTGCCGAACCGCTTGTGCTTCAGCTCGCGTTCCTGAATGATGTACATCACTCCTGCGCCAAACGCGACGAAGAACGACGAGTAAGCCAGCAATAACAAACCTACGTGAGCAGGCAACAGAATGCTTTGAAGGGTATTGCTAAACTCTCGAGTCTGGCCGGCGGCGTCCGGAGAGATTGCAGCGATCGCCGCCAGCACCAGCACGATTGGGAAAATGAAAGCCTTGAGTGCGTTAGCGTGATACCAGCGATATGCAATCAGAGTTGAGAGAACCAGTCCCCAGGAGAGGAAGGCAGCCATCTCCTGCGTGCCCACGAGCGGGAATCTGCCCGTGCGGATTCCGCGCAGCAAAAGCCAGGCGGTGTGCGCTCCCAAAGCCAACGCGAGCGCTGCAAGAGCGGTCCTCCTCATCACGGGCCGCTTCGTTGTCAGCGCAAAAATAGATTGGGCTACGCACACGGCGTAGCCCAATAGAATGATGATCCAGAGAATTTCCATAGGGCCGGCTCCGGCGTGTGTTTCCAGAAGCCAATCTTACCCGCCGTACGGCCCTTTAGGCAACGAAGCGCTCAGATCGTCTCCATCTTGCGAAGCGCGCCGACATCGAGGAGAGTGATCCGCTTGCGGCCAACTTTGATCAATTGGTCCGCCTTCAGCTCGGCTATGCCGTTGGTCACAGTCTCGCGATACACGCCCAGCTTGTCGGCCATCTCCTGGTGAGTGTACCCAGTCACCTCTTTTGCTCCACCCGACAGCTTAAGGAGCAGCGAGGCTACTCTCGAGGTCACCGGTTGGAAGGCGGACTGCTCGTGCCTTCTCTCGGCGTCTACAAGCCGCGGTCCGATCTGGCGTGCCAGGTTGAGCGCCACCGCCGGCGAAGCACCGGCGACTTTCTCGAAGTCCGCCACGCTAATGAATGTGACCTTGCATGCGTCGGCGGCCACCGCGCGCGCGCCTAGCATTGATTGACCGAGCATTGGCATGTCGCCAAAGATCGTGCCGGCTTCAACTGCCTTAACGTCAAAGTCACGGCCGGTCGAGGCGGTGCGAACGATGTTCACCCGCCCGCTTCTAACCAGGCAAGCCACCGCGCCTTTGTGCGATGAAGGATAGACTGTGTCGCCCGCTTTGAAATTGCGTTTGGGCAACTTGTCTATCGCGGCTTCGGCGGCCCTGCTGTTTTGTCCAACCAGGTCGGAAAGCTTTAGATAACCAACCTTGTTTGCAAGACTAATGGCAGCGAGTGAGCGAATCTTCTCGCTTGGTCCTTTAGTCCGTCTTTTCCTCTTTGTTTTCGAACCTCTTTTGGATGCGGTTGCCAATTTAATCACCTCTTTCACCCAGGATTGCCACGAAGTAAATTTTAGCCACTGTCGGTTTATCTTTAGCGGTAGCTTGACAGCGGCGCGGCCGCGAGTTCGTCGAGTCTATTGTTATCCAGTCTGCGCGCCTGCCACGCCTTGTTCATAGACTCTAACTCTTTTATTCCTCGCCCTGCGTTCCAGCCCTCGTATTGTACAGGACGGGAGGGTGATATTACAATGCCGTTGATGGTTCCGTCAGTAAGCCACAGCACAAACGTAACCACAGTTGCTCATGCTTCTGAGCCCGTAAGAGAGTTAACCTGTGGCAAAAGAGGCCATGCGGCCCGTTGGATGCGTTCGGCGTTGTTGTCAGATGCGCGCGGCGGTTTTCCTGTAGAGCCCGATGATCGCCAGAGCGAAGACTCCGCACAAAAGCGCAGGAAGATAGAGGAGCCATTTCGGGTTGTCGAAGCGGGTCATTGCCAGTCCGGAAACTGATGGGCCGATCAAGCTGCCAACCCCGAATGCGAGCGAGAAGGTGGACGTGGCTGCTCCCAGGCGTTCCTTTCTCACAATCTGACCGATCAACGACAGTCCGATTGGATACAGGCTTCCAGCCAAGGCGCCAGCCAGGACGCCGGTCGCGAGAAACAAGCGCCAATCGGAATGAAGAGACATCAACGCGAAAACGCCTCCCAGCAATACCGTGCAGATCAGAAGTGTCTTGCGCTTGCCGAACCGGTCCGCTGCGTGGCCGATGGGCACCTGACTGATTATGGTGCCGATTATGACCGCGGTGATTATGGCGGCCATTCCTGCTTCTGGAACTTTGATCTCTCGCTTCAGGTAAAGTGGGAACAGCGTCACTAACGAAGACATCAGATAGCCATAGAGAGCCCCGGCTGATATGGGCACAATGATATTCGAGGAGAGTACGCTCAGGATGGCCTCCCCGTGATTTGATCCGATAGGCGGCTTCTTGATCAAACTACCAGCCAGCAAAGCCGCCAGAACGCTCAACACGAAGCAACCGATGAAAGGAACCTCCGGCCGTATTCCGTAAAGCAGCGCCCCGGCAAGCGGACCGGCGGCCCACCCGATTCCTACTGCAAGCGCGTAGTAGCTCATGCGCCGGGCTCGCTCGTCGGGCTTGCTCAGCCGGTTGATCATTGTTTCCGTGGCTACGGAGATGGCAGAGGCGCCTACACCCTCGACCGCACGCACCGCAAAGAAGAGCCAGGTCACTTTGATAAACGCGAATAGGAGTATCGCCGTGCCGTACACAATCAGGCCTCCGACGAGCATCGGCTTCGGACCAATGCGGTCAGTCGCCGCTCCGACAGGGAAGGAGGCAAGCGTGAAGGCCGTGAACATCGTCGTGCCGATCAGCCCGACTATGAAGCTGTTCTCACCGTGGCCAGCGAGCAGGATTGGGATAAGCGGCGCAACAAGCCCGACGCCAAGATAGCTGAGACCTATGCTTAGATAGATGGCGGAGAAGGCTTTCGAATCGGACATTTTCCCCCAATGCAAAAGCCAGAAAATAGCACTAATCTTCCGCTGCTCGCAATGACTACAAAGCTTAAGGGCAGAGGAGCGGAGGAGCAGAGGAGCAGAGGAGCAGAGGAACGGAGGAGCAGAGGGGCAGAGGGGCAGAGGGGCAGAGGAGCAGAGGGGCAGAGGGGCAGAGGAGCAGAGGGGCAGAGGAGTGCAGGAGTGGAGGAGCCAATAATAACAGGAGGAGCAGAGGAGCAGAGGGGCAGAGGGGCAGAGGAGTGCAGGAGTGGAGGAGCCAATAATAACAGGAGGAGCAGAGGTGCGGAGAAGCGGAGGAGGAGCGGAGGATCTCCTCAACTCCTCAACTCCTCTGCTCCTCTGCTCCTCTGCCCCTCTGCTCCTCTGCCCCTCTGCTCCTCTGCCCCTCTGCTCCTCTGCCCCTCTGCCCCTCTGCTCCTCTGCTCCTCCGCTCCTCTGCCCCTCTGCTCCTCTGCCCCTCTGCCCCTCTGCCCCTCTGCCCCTCTGCTCCTCCGCTCCTCTGCTCCTCCGCTCCTCTGCTCTCTACTCCTCTGCGTCCCTCGTTCCCGCGTGGCTTTACTTGCCGGCGTAGTACTCGCGCATCTGATCGACGTACTTGTTGTACTCCCGGCTTCCGATGAATCCGGAGGGCAGGGCTGTCGAAAGGTAACCGAGGTAGCCGTCGGGCGAAAGCGGCTTTCCATGCTCGGTCAGAAATTGTCCCTTAACATCGTACGGCCCGAAGATGAACTCCTCAGGCCCTCGCTTGCGAAAGAACTTTGTGTCCGGCAGCGAGAGCAAGTCCTCGGGCTTGATACAGTGTTTGGGATCACCGCTTCGTTCAATCTCGTCGATAACCGAGTGAGCTTCCTCGCGTGATCGCCCCGGCAGCAGCTCCTGAACTATCCCGACGTTTACGTTTCGGACGACCCCGCGAACCTCCTCGATGTACTCAGACTGAGCAATGCCGTTCGTCTTATCCTTGAAGCCGAAAGTGACTGCGGTCTCGCCGCCGTGCTCGTTGCCAAACATCTCGAGCCCGCGAGGGTACCAAAGGTTCATCGCGCGCTGCACGTCCAGGATGCTGTAGTCGCCTTCGCCGCGAGCGGCCATTTGCCCGATCTCCTTGAGCAGTTTCCGGCCGCTGCCCAAATGAAATGCCTCTTCTTGCAGCATTGGACCCATGCTTCGCGCCATCGGCGCATAGCTAAAAACCTGCTGCATCTCGAGCTGATACTTGCCCACGAGGTCGATCACTGTGGCGTAAGTGACGTTATCAAGAAAGTCGTTGAAGTCGATATTGAAGGCGTCGAGCACGTGGCTGCCCAGTTCCATCGACAGCAGTTCCTCGATCGTTTGTTTGGCTACGTCTCCCAGGCCCGGCTTCTTCCAAGTGGGATCCTGATCGAGGACCCAAAACATTTGGTACGCGTGGCGCAGTTCCTCGGCCATTATTCTGAGCACCGCGAGTTTGGCTTTGTCGCTCACGGCCTTATCGAGCGTGAGACGGTGCTGTTGAATCGAGCCAAGCTCGGTCGAGCACTGCGCGCGCACGATGTCGCGAGCACTGAAGAACGCGTTGCCGACCATCTCCTTGGCGCGCTCGAATCGCTTATTGCCTGCGTATTGACCAACCTCCACGATGTCAGTCTTGAGGCCGCCGACCTTCGCGACCAACTGGAACGGCGGCACGCCCTTAAAGTACTCATCCCAGTGTTTCATCAGAATATCCAGCTCGGGGAAGTTCCTCTCCTGCCAGTCAACAATCGCGTCGTGGTATTTCTGTGTGATGGTCGTGGTCGTTAAGCTCATCACGCCTCCGTCTGTTTTGGTTCTATCTCAACAGGTTTGAATGTTATCGAACGAGCGTTCGAATTTCAAGGCGATTGGGTAGTGTCCTAAACTCCTGTTTAGGACACTACCCTGAGATGTGACATTCGATACCGCCATGGAACGAATTAATAATTGGATAGTCCGGTTAGAGTTTGAGACCAAATCTCGCTAATACTTCTTTTGCGACCCGGTCGCGAAACTCAGGATCCGTATTTAGTTCCAGGCCCTTCTTGATCTCTGCGAGACCCTTTGCGCTATCGCCTTTGCCAATATAGGCTTCGCCACGATTTACATATGCTTCACCAAGGTTCGGTTTCGAGGATAGAACTACCGTACAGTCGGCAATCGCCTTATCGTACTCGCCCTCTCGTATATATGCATCAGCACGATTAATATAAGCTTCAATGAATATCAGAGGATTACGGCCGATGGCCTCTGAAAAATCTTTAATCGCCAGATCAATCTCTCCGCTCCGAACGAAACTAGTCCCGCGGTAGAAGTAGGTGGAGAAATCGGGATGAATCCTTATTGCCTCGTCAAAGTCCTGAATAGCGTCTTTATACCTGCCCATTTCGTGATAGGCAGTCCCCCGATACTTGTGTGTATTCTCCAAGATAACGCTCGGCGTTTTGGGGTTAGAGAGTTCCATAACCTTGGTGAGATCATCGATAGCTAGTTTGAAGTTGCTTCTCATAAAGTGAATGCCTGCTCGATTATAATAAGCTTCTAGCATCTTATCGTCGATCTCTATAACTTTAGTGAAGTCCCTAATCGAGTCCTCCAGTTTCTCCTTATTCGCATAAATCCGTGCTCTGTTGTAGTAAGCCTCAGTAAAGCGACATCTTAGATCAATAGCCTTGGTATAATTCGCAATTGCGACGTCAGGCTCTTGCCGTTTCTCGGAGATTAACCCTTTATAGAAATAGGCATTCGAAGAGTTCTGATCAAGACCGAGAGCCACGTCAATGTCTTTCATCGCCTGGTCAACCTTATCAGTATTAAGGTACGCTGCGCCTCGATTGATGTAGGCAATTATGGAGTCTTTTTGAAGTTCGATAGCTCTGTTACAATCTTGAATTGCGCTAGTCAAGTCAGCTGCAGATTTATTGATCTGCGCTCTCTGAAAGTAAGCCGATCCGCGATTTGTGAAACATGGCGCACAGTCATTTCCTCGGCCGATAGCTAAATCGAAATCCTTGATTGCATTATCATAATCGTGCTTCCTTAGATATGCGTTTCCGCGATTGAAATACCCGTCGGTAGAATTCTTCTGAAGCTTGATAGCCCTGTTATAGTCTTCAATGGACCTATCGAACTCAGAAATAGAGTTGCTGATCGTGCTCTTGGTAGAGTAAACGGTCGCGCGGTTAGCGTAGGCTTCGGGAACTGGTAGGGAGGATATAGCTTCATTGAGTTCATTAATTGCCTCTTCGTAGATTGCATTGGCAACTTCGTATTTGCAATTTGCTTGTTTAGCTTGGCCTTTATGATAAAGAGCAGATGCTTTATAAAAGTGCAGTATGCCAGGATTAACTATTTCTACATTACGGGGAAGGCTATTCATCCCGTCGTTGAATCGCTGAATAGCACCGTCATAATCTCCCAAGCCATACCTTATTAAGCCAACTGTCAGCAGCGTTAGATATGTCATTTCTTTGGAAAGCTGCTCTTGGAGTGTGAAATCTCTAACTTCTGATAATGGCGCCGTAACGGTCCTCTCTTGATCTTCTTCCAGTGCTAACTGTTCGGACGCTTGTATCACGCTAAAATGAATTGAAACGCGAGCTTTTTCCTGATTGGTTAGTAATCGTCCCCAAATAATAATATTTGCATTTCGGTATTTCCCTTTTGCTATAGCTAATTCATTAGCCTCTTTATCCGTCTGTCCAGCTATAACCTCATACAGTCTATCAATGCAGACGTCAGGATATTGTTTAGTCGCTTTGTATAGTTGGTCAGATATGATTCGAGTTGCGTCAGATTTTATTGGGTCATCATTCTGAATATCAGCTATCAGTACAAGAACTTGAACATGAAAACTGTTACTAACTAAGCTGATCAAATTATCCAGGACTTGCGTCTTAAGGTGCTTTGCTGCTTTGCGAATCTCCGCCTCATCGGTAGAGGACATGCGGAAACTAACTCCATAGCCCTTGATTCGTTCTAGAAGGTTTGATGCCGGAATTATCTTTTCGTGAAGTGCAGTTAATAGAGCAAACTTTGATATGGGAGCGAAGCACGTTCGCTCTTGGGCATAAACTCTAGCGGACGCCAATAAACAGATTAGCACTACGACGACAGCCAACGATGACTTTCTTATCCAACTTCTGACGCGACCCATCGCTGAACTCTCCTCTTACTGAAGTTCTAGTTGGGCTTCTTAGATGTATTCATGTTAGGTGGAGCTGCATGCAGTTCCTCGACGGCTTTCTTGAGTTGCACTTCTCTCTTTGGCGGCGAGGGAACAGCTACTGATCGGCTGCCCTCTTTTGGTTTGCGAGGATTACCAGGCCTTATCGAAGGCTTTGGTGCTTCGTTTAGTATTAAACCTTCGTTCAACTTTATGGGAACGAGTCTTATGTCTTGAATTCCAAAAACGGAAGAACGACCTATGCGTTGGTCGTACTTTTCATAGCCGTTTGCCTCGATTCTCAGGTGCAGCTCGGCGATTCCGTCACTTAAAGGAAAAGAGAATATTCCTTCTGAATCGCTGTATACCACTGGAGGAACATCTTGAATCTCCAAACTCACTTTAGCGTTTCCAACAGGGGTCTCGGTGTTGGAATCTTGAAGGCGGCCAACAAACTTTGAAGCGGCCTTCGGCTTCGATTTATATTGCAACCAACCTACCAAAAGTAAGGCGAGGGCACTAATAACCGCGGCAATGATGGCTGCCTTGGCTTCACCACTAAGGTGATGGCTGACTCTTGGTGATTTTGTTTTACTCATAGCAGTTCATAGTTCTTGCCGCTCCTCAAGTGGAAACGACATAACTCCAAGGATTCGTCTGCCACTCGTAAGTCGACGAGCAATGTGGAATAGTCGGCCCAATTAAGGTGCGAAGACTAGGCTGTATGATCGCAATCCGAATTATAGCTGCGACAGTTTGCGAGCATCGGCGTTTAGACAATCCTAATGAACGCCGAATCCGAACTGTGATTGATATACGTTCTAGCCGACTCACGCGGATTATACCTCGATCGAAAGGATTTGCAACGCGAAAGTGGCGACTGACACACTGTTGAAGG
Organism: Blastocatellia bacterium; assembly: GCA_041497455.1. GTDB lineage: Bacteria > Acidobacteriota > Blastocatellia > UBA7656 > UBA7656 > Onstottus_A. The sequence continues at coordinate 8,526 of JBGQGO010000073.1, forward strand.
ATTGTTGATGTTTGAATTAAGAGCTCCGGATCTTTTCGGATGCGGCCCATATTACCTCTTCAAGTTTTTCGGTGTTGGGGCCGCCCCCTTGTGCCATGTCAGGTTTGCCACCGCCGCGTCCGCCAAGCGCCTCGCACGCTTCTGCGAGAAGCTGGCCCATATTCTGTTCGAGCGAAGCTGACCTGGCGAACACCAGGCGCGCTGCTCCCGCGTATTTTGTCGCCAGCAGCGCCACCGAAGGCTCACGCTGGACTATCTTGGCCGCGAGCACTCGCAACTCTTCCGCGTCCCGCCCTTCGAACACGGCGTGAACTATTTTGAAGCCTCCCGACCCGGCGGAAGCCGCCAGCATCTCCGAGGCCTCAGCGATCATCGCCAGCTCGAGCAAATCGCGGACGCGCTTCTTCGTTGACCGGTTGTCCTGGATTGCGCGCGCCACAAGCTCGGGCGACGAATCTCTTTCAGCGCTGAACAATCGCGCGACCGCAAAGGCTGTAGTGTTAGCCAACCGGTAATCGGCAAGCGCCCGGCTCCCGCACACGAACTCCACTCGCGTCATCTTTTTCGCGCGCTCGTACGATCGTATCGCAACGAGTCCGATCTGACCTGTGCGTGCTGCGTGAGTACCGCCGCACGGCGACCAGTCAAAGTTCTCGACTTCGATCACGCGGATATCGCCTCGCACGGCGCTTTCCTTTCTGAGCGGCAAGCGCGCCGCCTCTTCTTCGTTGACCAGGTGTACGCGCATAGGTCTGTCTTCGAAGACGACTGCGTTTGCGATGTCTTCTGCGGCGCGCATCAGTTCGCTGGTGGGTGACTGCAACTCGATGTCTATGGTCGATGTCTGCGAGCCCAGGTGGAATGACCGAGTTTCAGCCCCACAAGCCTGCACGAATGCCTGAGAAAGGAGGTGTTGCCCGCTGTGTTGTTGCTGGTGATCCAGGCGCCGCGCGCGATCGATGACTCCGATGACGTCTTGGCCTGCCTTGATCAAGCCTGCTTGCTCGACGACGTGGTAGATCGTTCCCGCTTCATCCTCGAACACATCGACGACTCTAGCTTCGCCGAGCGTTCCGGTATCGTTAGGCTGGCCTCCCCCGGCCGGATAAAAAGCGGTTTTGTCCACCACGACGCAATCGCCGCGTTCTGACGGCTTCACGTCGATAACCGTTGCGGAGAATTCGAGCAAGTTGGAATCGCGGAAGTAGAGTTTCGCTGTTGGTTGCATGCGTATGACTCGCGCCGGTGCGCCGGAATGTCCGGCAAGCTTCAGTTTGTCGTGGCGTTCAAGTGCCGTGCATCGACGAGTCAGCCACAAAGTTCGTCGGGCAACGGCATGTTGATATGAAGGCCGATCAAAGTCAATTCGGCATTCTCGCGGCTTGCACGCCGGGAGCGCGAGCCGTTAGCCTTCAGTCGATGAGAAGAAAGTTTGTAATAGAACTTAGTGACGGCAAAACGATGGACCTGGGCGCGCGCACGATTGTGGTCGGCGTGCTAAATGTCACGCCGGATTCTTTCTCGGATGGCGGCAAGAACTTCGAGCCGGCCCGCGCGATCGAACGCGCGCTCGAGATGGAAAACGAAGGAGCGGACATCATCGAAGTCGGCGGCGAATCAACCAGACCCGGCGCCACTCGGCTCCCGGTGATGGAAGAACTTTCGCGGGTGCTGCCTGTGTTGAAAGGGCTGGCCGGCCGATTGCGAGTTCCTATCGCAATTGACACCTACAAAACCGAAGTGGCAACGGCCGCAGCGGCCGAGGGCGCGAGCCTGATCAACGACGTCAGCGCCCTTCGATTTGATCCCGCCTTAGCCGATGTTGCGGCGCGCGAGCATGCGGTCCTTGTGCTCATGCATATGCGAGGCGACCCGGCAACCATGCAGAAGATCGCGCCCAGCCCTGATATTTTCGCTGAGATCGAGGCCGATCTTACAGAGGCGATCCAAGCGGCGGAATCACGCGGCGTCAACCGCGATAAGATAATAATCGACCCGGGCATAGGATTCGGTAAAACGCTCGAGCAGAACCTCGCCATTCTGAATCACCTGGAGCGGTTCGACAGCTTCCATCTTCCATTGATGATTGGAACCTCGCGTAAGAGTTTCATCGGCCGAATTATTGGGCGCCCGGAGGATGACCGGGCATTCGGCAGCGCCGCATCAATCGCCATCGCCATTCTGCGAGGCGCGCACCTGGTTCGCGTGCATGACGTAAAGCAGATGGTCGAAGCCGCGCGGATTGCGGATGCGATTACCCTGACCTGAAGTGCGCATCACGCGCCAGAAAAACTAAGGGCTGGATGCGGCCGCATCCAGCCCTTGGAAATTGATGCGCTGAATAAACAGTCAGCGCGCCGGCTAGTTGTTTATCACTGACAGGCGGGTAGCAGGGTGTCGTTCAACGTGTTCCTATCGGTGATGGTGCATCGAATTGCTCCTGGCGGCGATTGCAGCGAGCCAGTGCCCGCGTGTACCGCTTTGTCGTGTCGGCCCAGAACTCTGCGGTCAGCCGGGTTGTGCTGCAAGGTGTAGACACAGCCCTGACGGGTCGCCTTGCCGATGCCAGTGAAGATCGTGCCGTTGCAGCAGAAGCGATACTGCCCGGTGATCGAGTTCCACAACAGGATGATGGCCGGATTGCTGTCATCCTGAAGCGCCACATCGAACGTCGTGACCGTAAATGAGCAAGTGGCCGTGTTGCCTGTCGCATCGGTCGCTGTGCAGGTCACAGTTGTGACGCCGACCGGGAAGCACGAGCCGGAAGGCGGATTGCAGACCACGCCGGCCAAGGTGCAATTGTCGGAAGCGACCGGGGCCGGGTAATTGACCGTCTGACAGGCCGGACTCGGGCAGGCATTCTGATTGGTGACCGCCGTGACATTGGCCGGGCAAGTGATCGTCGGCGGCTGGGTGTCGATGAAAGGCGCAGCGGTAAAGGCTCGCGGCGTCACGATGAGTGACCAGGCACGCAACGTACCGGTGTCGATGTTGAACTGGTCGGATACTTCCACTGTCCAGGTACCTTTGGTGCTCGTTCCGTTGAAGCGGCTCAAGTTGCCTACCGGGTCAGGAGGACCAAACCCTGCGGACGCCCAGGACGGATCATTGAAGACCGGCAGCCAACTTCCCGTAAACGGCGCCGACGCAGCAGAAGTTGAAAGCATATCCAGCGTAGCTTGATCGTCAATCACCATGTTGATGAGGTTATCGCCCGGTCCGCCATCGACGAGGCCGCCAATGACGCTGACAAGATCGGTGCCGTAGCCGGTGGGCCCCTTCAACTCAACCGACAGGTCACCAACGAAAGTGTGATGAATGTCATCCACACGGAAGTTGAGGTCGGCAATCTCAAAGTCGTCCGTTACTGCCAGCGTATCAAACACGCCCCGAGGCTGCCCGTCTGGTATCGCAAGGAAGGGCGACGCGAGCGTCTTTGTGTAGGTGATTGGTGCGCCAAGGCCTGAAGGCGTGCCCACTCGCAGCTTGAAATTGACCGCAGTGGTGCCAAGTGAGCTCGTACTGGTCAGCGTGAAATCAAGAGCCTGACCCGCGGTAAGCGACGACGCGAACCCCACCTTGAAGGGCGTGCCGTTGGCCGTTCCCTGAGCCGCTATTGCTCCGTAAGTGGAACTGCCATTAACGATTGTGACACCAGGCGTTGAACAGGTCAGGGTCGCCGTAGCCGAAGCAACGCCCTTGCTGGCTTTGTGCCAGGGATTCTTCAGGCCGACGGTCAGATCAATAACTTCTCCCGGATCAATCGCGCCATTGTTGTTACCACATGCACTGTCGCCCACGGTTGTGCTCGCCTTATCCAGGAAGGGTACGGAGAAAGACTCTCCGATGCCTATATGTCCGGCGGTGAAACCAAACATGTAAGCTACGGGCTCGACCGCGTTATAACCCAACCCGCGATCGGCGAATCCCCCCCATATCGACTCCTCATTGGCGAAGCTATGAGTCACGCCGTCCGCGGCAATGATGGCATCGCGAGCCTGGATGACGCTTGGACTAATGGGCGTCATCTTCATGCCGTCGGTTGTCAACTGAAGCATAGTGTGGTTGCCGGTTGGAACGTCGTTGTTGGCGCCGGCAGCATCGTGGATGATGCGGCTTCGCACCTCCCAGAGAGTAAGGCACCAAATCTCGCCCATGTTGTGGACTTCAAGCGCGCCGTTGTTGTTGAAGGTGATTGGGCTTGGAGCAATGCCGCCCGAGAGATTGTTGGTGATATCGTCGGCATCCGCCCAGGTCATCGGATTAATGGTGTTGTCCGTGGTGTACGGAAAACGCCGGATTCCGTAGACATAGTTGTCGACGAAGCCCGAGATCAGCTTGAAGGTCGCATAACTGCCTGTTGCATACAGGCCGTCGGGATTATCCGCGTTAGTGTTGTTGAGGAGCGACAGAGCATAAAAATCGCTCCAGCCTTCGCCCATACCCCCGCCGATATCCCAGTTCAGGCCGGCGGCATTTCCGATCAAGCGATTCGAGAGTCCGTGCGTCATTTCATGGATCAATACTTCCGCATCCAGGTCGCCGTCGCGATCGATGGTTGGCCCGGTGAAGCGATACATCTGCGCGCGGCCAGAAGAACCGTCCGGTGGAGTCGAGAAGTTCGCATTGTTCGTACTGCCGCCATCTTCGGCCTCGGCCAGCACACGGTCGCCACCTGCTCCACCACGCCCGAAGTTGTTATTCTGGAAATTCCCCGCCGCCTCGTTGAAGCCCAGATTATAGAGCTGATCGTGATAGTAGTTCGTCACGTAGAAAAGATGCGTGACCGCGCCGCGCCGGAAGAAGTCGACGGGGAGGGTGCCACTGCTGCCAGCTCCAGTGCAAGTTTGCCCGACCTCTGCGTTCAAGGCACCGCCCTGCGGCGGGGGCAAGAACCCGCCATCGTAGTTGCGCGGCGAGGTGCCGAGAAAGTCGCGATTGCGGGCATTGACGTCGGGATTACCCATAGGCTTGCCGTTGCCGTCAAGTACGCTACCCACATCCGTATCAGGCACGTTCGTGTTAGCGCCGCCAACCGTGCGGTCCAGGTAGGCATGCACATTATTCCCGATCGTCTGCGTCTCATTTGCCGTGCACCCCCCGCCGGGGCAGTCGTCAATCCAGCCATTGGGGCTGGCCGTTGCGTCTTGAACGGCGAACATGCTCACGATCGTTGGAGATATCTCCGCATACTGCGTGCCCAATCCTATTGTGTTGGTAGTCGGCGAATGCGGGGCCGGGCTGTCGGCCGGCGTCTTTCCATCCGCCTGAACGTACACTCTAAATCTGGCATCGTGCGTGGAAGCGTCAGCGCGAATGTTCTTGCGCCACAACAGTGTGCCTTTCTGTGCACCCACGATCGTGTACCAGTCATAGTCGCCTCGAGTGAAGGTAATTTGCGACCAGGCCGGGATGAGCACCCCGGGAGCAACCGGGAAGTAAACGAGCTTGCTCGGCACTTCACCCCTGATGCGTCGATTACTCGATGTCACGACTGCGGTGATCCCCTCTTGATCCGTATTGGTAACCGACATCTGCGAGGAATCAAGTGTCATACCGACGGATTCCATTGCGGCGCCGAGCGCCTCCTTCGGGGAAATCAAATCCGTGAGCGGGTCGGCAAACTCGCTGCCGCCGACCATGAGTCCAAGCGTGCGTACCAGGCGGCCGTCCTCCGCCAGAATTGCTCGCGTCTCGCTTTGGAAAACCGGAATCCCATTCACGATCTGTTCGAAGCGAACCATACGCAAGCCGCTAGGGCTGACGCTTTCGCCTATGAAGCGCATGTTGTCAACTTCTCTTGAGTTGATGCCGTAAATCTCGGCATTGGACCTGATGAATCCGCGCACGATCTCAATGCCGTCGCGACCCGGCGCAGGATCAGTGAGAGCGCCGCTCTTGCTCTCAACTGTCTCCGTCAAGCCTGTGAGCTTAGATACTTGTATTTCCAGCTCCGGCTTCTGAGCACGCAGATTAGTGATGTGATCAGCGGTGCGGCTTGCAATGCCTATCCCCCGCGCGAGCCCTGGAGTTCTGCTCTTCAAGAGTTCGACCATGGCCC
>JBGQGO010000074.1:0-14527 GCA_041497455.1 Blastocatellia bacterium
CAATCAAAGGCTGCACCACCCCAGTCTTGTACGTCAATGCCTAGGTGCGTCTTGTACCAGGCACAGAGTGCCTTCGGATCCTTCGCGCTGAAGAATATGCCACCAATTCCAGTTACTCTTCTCATGTTTGTGTCTCCTTTAAACTTTGGTTCCAGTTACTCTCTTCATCTGATCCTCCGAATCGAGCCGGACGCGAATCGTCGCCATCCGACGGCCGGGTAGCAGGGCGATGTTGCCACCGCCCCGCCCCCTAAGAACCGGACTTGCAAGTTTCCCGACATCCGGCTCAAGCATCTCATAAGGCCCCTCGCGGGACCCGGCAATGTTCAACTTCAAACACCGCCTTCACGATACTCATCTGATGCCAACGCGCTTTCGCGGGAGAGCGCACCAGCTTAAACTGTGGCTGTCATCTGCATTCTCTCCTAAGTCGGTTTGTCAGACTCTCTCGTGACCAGACACCAGGTGGAAGTCAGCCTGCTTTCGCTTGAGGTGATGTTGCGCATTCTCTGTTGAGCTCAACCTCTATCCGCTCGATTACAGAACGGCATTCGCTTTTTCCACACTCCCATACCCGCAATCCCTTGGGTTCGCCTTGCGGCTCGCTTTCCCTTCAGTTCGACTTCTGTCTTGGAAAGAAGTCTCGCCATCGGGAGAACTACGGGCTTACCACGTTCCGCGTGAGTGCCAGAGTGAGTTAGGTCTCGCCTCTCTGCCGGTGGCGCGAGGTCTGCGTCAGGTGAGTTAGGAACACCTGAACTTGGCCACGTACCTTTTGGTCCAAGCCTGTGTCTGTCGAGTTGATTGTTTCAACCGACCAGGCGTCAGCATCTTTGGCTTGTTCTCTGATAACGACATTTATCAGCGATTCACAATGTGTTGACCATACCACTCGATCCTAGCTCCCGACCGTATTGATGCTAACAGTCGCAGCCACTTCTCACGAATAAGGCTGCCATCCCGAAGGACGAGGCTACATTGTCCCAGAGGCATCGAACCTCACCGTTGCCAGTGACGCACGCTCTGGTAGGATACTGACCGCAGAAGATCAGGTTGTGTACTTCAAACAACAGTCACAACAGCCACTCACGCGACTTCGTGTCGCAAGCTAACATTACGGTTGACCGGGCGCGGCACGTGACAATGAAGTAGTCATTCGAAACTTGCTTGCCGCGCTCCGGTCGAACCGTTAGTTGGACAGCGCCCGAATTTGTTATCGCGCTCTCCGGATCTTCGATCTTTAGCGGAGGAACGCGCGCAGTGGGGCGGGATGAGTGGCGATGGCAGCCCCGCCGCCCCGCGCTAAGTTCCCGGAGAGCGGGCAGGTACATCCAAAACTAGCGTCGGATTATCTATCATCACACCCGGCTTACCGAGCATTATGAGCGCCGCGACGAACTCCATTTCAGAGTTGATCGGCAAGGCCACGGGCTGCGTGTTCGGAACATATTGCACCAAAACGCGGTAGGCGTTAGTTCGGGTATTCCAATCAACCTGATATTTAATGACAGGAACGAGCATGGCATTCTCCTCGCGAGGTGGCGGACGGTTGAGTGTTGCGGCGCAAGTAAGCCATAGGGAGCGCCGGAGTGGACGTTGCGCCCTGGTGGATAGGAGGTTTTACAGCTCTCACGAACAGCTCTTTTAGCATCTCCCCATCCTTGAAAAGCCCATCCAGGTCTCAAATAGTTTATGGTTACATTGTCCCTCCTAGAAAACCGAGAAGCGTCCAACGTGAAGTAGCCGTACTAACAGCGGTCCCGATGATACCGCCATTAGTACACCTATTCAAGTTGACTTGGGGCGAACAATCAACTATATCAACGATTGGCTTCGCGGCCTTCCTGGGTAGACTAACGAAACGTGTACGGAGGTGACCCTTGAGCCAGCCCAAACTCATCGATCAGGTTCGCAGCGTCATTCGTGTAAAACACTATAGCCTTAGAACTGAAGAGGCTTACTGGCATTGGATAAAGAGGTTCATCCTTTTCCACAAAAAACGCCACCCGAATGAGATGGGAGAACCCGAAGTCAGCGCGTTTCTCTCTCATTTGGCAGTCGACAAAAGGGTCGCCGCCTCGACCCAGAATCAAGCCCTTAGCGCGCTACTCTTCCTCTACAAAGAGGTGTTGAAGACGCCTCTGGATTGGATCGAAGGCATCCAACGCGCCAAGCGACCTTCAAGACTCCCCGTTGTGTTTACCCGAGAGGAGGTCCAGGCCATTCTTCGAAACCTTGAGGGGACGAAGCATCTCCTGGCGAGCCTGCTCTATGGCGCCGGCCTTCGATTAACCGAATGTCTCAGACTTCGCGTGAAAGACATCGGATGAACAAGGGCGGCAGGGGAGTTCGGAGTCCGGTTGACGAGTTGTAAGCGATCTGTAAGCGATTAAAGACTGGGCTGCCGCGAATCTTTCCTGCTGCTGCTACAGTTTGTTCTCGCCGTTCACGTCGTTGAATTCTTTGCCCTTCAGGTTCGCAACCACTCGCAACTACTTGTTTGGCGCTGATCTCACCTCAACGTTAGCCGAAGTCAGAGTCGTTCCCATCACCCGCTGAAGCTCTGTCACAGCCTTACTGTAATCGGTCATAGCTTTGAGCTCGCGGCCCTGAGCGGCTGACAGGTTGTTCTGCCGCTCGAGCACAAAATAAGTCGTGGAAAGTCCCGCTTGAAATCGCCGCTGCTCGCTCTCGCTCTGCTTCGCGGCGGCTTCACGGGAAGCTCGCGCGGTCTCAACCCTTTGCCGTCCCGTCTCGACTGCTTGAACGGCGTTGCGAACCTCGGCCTCAATCGTCTGTTCGAGCGTCTTGCGCTGCGCCCCGATCTTGCGTCCTTCGGCGACGGCGCGCCCCAGTTGTCCTTCGGCTGTGCGGTTCTTAACTGGGAAGCTCAACGACACGCCAAAACGAAACGTGCGGAAGTCGTTCGAGAACAGATTACTCAGGCTTTGGCCGTAGCCGCCCAGCAAGAATCCAGGCAACGGTGAGCTTGGCGGAATAGCTACTGGTGGAATCCCTGCCAGACTCGATAACGCGTTCACGCGTTCGACCAGCAGAGTGGTTGTCGCGGTGAATGGGTTTCCGATCAACAAAGGAGCGCCGCTCAATCCGGTTGATGTGTATGATGCGATCAGATCAACTTGAGGCTTTGTCTGACTGTCAAAGTATTTGACGTCGATCTTGTTGACCTCTTGCTTCAAGTTGTTCTGTGCAAGCTCCGGTCTATTTGCAAACGCTGAGGCGACCGCGTCGGTGAGGGCGTAGCTGACCGCGCGCAGATCGGGAGCTTCCGTCGGAATAATGGGCTGATTCCACACGCTCGATTCTCTATCGCCAAGGACCAGTTGTTTCAGCGCGTTCTCTGCGCGGGTCACGGTTTCGATCGCGGTCAACACGTTCTCGTTTCGCTTCTCCAACTCGGCTTCGACCGAAACAAGCTCGATCGGCGCGAGGGTGCCTTCGTTCACCATTCGTTTGTTTCGTTCGAGCTGAGTCTTCGCAAGATCAACGGACTCGCGCTGTATTTGCACGTCTCTCAATGCAAACACCAGATCCCAGTACGAGCGCTGAACGCGAGCGATGATGTCGATTGCCTTTTGCCGGAACTGACTGTCCGAGAGATCGAGCGCCCGGCTGGCGATTCGAATGCGCCGCCGCGCATCGTCAATCGAGAAGTTGCGAAGAAGCGGCTGACGAATCTGGATGTTCAGCGCCGTGGTGTATTGCGGATTCAGCGAAGCGAACTGGCTGTTGCTGTCTGCGCGCGAGTTGGTGAATCCTGCGACCCACTGCGCGCCCGTCGGCAGCAACTGCTGTGCGGTAAAGTCGTAGTTCAACGCTTTTGTTGTGAGGCTTCCGTTCGGCCCTCCCGCCAGCACCGAGCCGACCGGCACCGTCTTGTGCTCGTAGAAGCTCGAAGCGCCCAGTGCAATGTCCGTCGCGCCGCGTGAAGCAAACAAATCGTACTCAGCCTGGCGCACGTTGATGCGTTCGACTTCGATCTCGCGATTCTGTTCGAGCGCCATCTTGACCGCGTCGAACAGAGTGAGCGCGAGCGGGCGGCTCTCGTCGACTCCGACTCGCGGCGCGGCGGGCGTTTGGGCCGTGAACGAGTCGCGTTGCTTTGACTCTTGAGCTAAAGGTTGCGCGAGTTTGACGATTTGCGCTACTGCCGGCGCAGGCAACGCAATCGACAGCAGAAACGGCAACGCAGCCGCGCGCAGCCGAAGTATTGATGAACTGAAGTGAACTATCATGACTTAGCCTCTTGATTACTTGAAAAGACTCAGAAACATCGACGTAGCCGCAGCCGCCTTACGCCGCGCCCACGCGAAGGGCATTCGCATTCCTCGGCCGATCCGTCCCCACAACGTCGAGGTCGCCGCGTCGTCGAACAGCGAATAAGCTACCGGAGTCACCAGCAGCGTGAGCAACAGACAAAGCGATTGCCCTCCGATGATCATAATCGCAACCGAACGCCGCGAGCCGGAACCGGGCCCGGTGCCGAAGGCCGTCGGAATCATTCCGGCCACCAGCGCAAACGTCGTCATCAGAATCGGGCGCATTCGATCGCGGCATGCCTGGATGATCGCGTCGTATCGGGGGATCCCTTGAATTCGCCTCAGATTGTTTGTGTGGTCGATTTGGAGAATCGCGTTTTTCTTCACGATGCCGAACAGCATTAGCACGCCGATCGACGAGTAGATGATCGAGAAGTTCTGTCCGGTCGCGAGCAACGAAACGAGCGCGAACGGAATCGACAGCGGCAGGCTGAGCAGAATTGTTAGCGGATGAATAAAGCTCTCGAACTGCGCGGCTAGAATCATATACATCAACACGAGAGACAGCCCGAAGGATGCGAGGAAGGCGCCAGCCGCTCGCCCCATCTCCCTGGACCTGCCGCTGAACCCCGCGTCATACGCCCGGTCCAAAGAAAGCTCGCCAAGCCTGGCGGTCAGACTTGCCATTACCTGTGACGCGGCGTGCCCGCGAGCGATGTTAGCGGTGATGACGACCTGCCGCTGACGATTGTACCGGTCAATCTGAGCAGGGCCGGTCCCCTCGTCGAGCGATACCACATTATCGAGGCGGACATTTCCCACCTTGCTGGACGGCACGTAAAGCTCCGCGATGCTTTCCCGGCTGTCGCGATAGGCTTTATCGACTCGGAGCCGCACCTCGTAGCGATCTTCGCCCTCGCGGAACGACGACACGACCTGCCCGCCAACCATCGTCCGCAGCGCACCGGCGATCGAGCCAATCGAAACACCCATGTCTCCCGATTTGTCGCGATTGATGTGCACACGAACTTCCGGCTTTCCTTCTTCAAGCGAGGTATCGACATCAACTGCGCCGGGCGTGCTGCGCAGGATTTGAATTACGCGATCCGAGTAATCGTGCAGCTTCGCAATCTCGGGGCCTCGGATTACGAACACCACATCGGCGTTTGCATTACCACTCGCAACGATAGAAGGAATCTGGACCGCCGGGTGAACGTCGCTGTACCTGGAGAGCCAGGCCCGCGCCGTCTCCATTATTTGCTGTTGAGACGGTTTGCGCTGGTTCATCGGAACAAGCTCGAAGAATATTGAAGCCCGATTGACGCGCTGCTGCTGATCTCCGCCAACGGTGGTCAGGATGTGGTCAATCACGCCAGCCGGCAGATCGCTTTTCATGTGGCCGCCGATCTCCTGCACCAGCTTGTCGGTCACGTCAAGCGAGGATCCTTCGGGTAGACGGAAGGTGACTTCCATCTGCGACTGATCATCCTGGGGAAGGAAGTCCTTGCCGATCCACTGGAACAGCCAATAGGTCGAGATCATCACCAGAAAGGCCACTCCCATTATCACTTTGCGATGTGCCATCGACCACTTGAGCATAGCCGTGTACGGACGGTCGATGTAGATGTAAAGCTTCGACTCTTTCGAGCTGTGACCTTTCTTCTTTCCAACATTCTTCAAAAAGCGCGAAGCCAACATCGGTGTGAGCGTGAAGCTGACGAACAACGACACCAAAATCGCAAACGCCGCCGTCCAGCCGAAGCCTGCCATGAAACGCCCAACAATCCCGGTCATGAACGCCAGCGGCAAGAAGATGATCACCAGTGAGAAGGTTGTCGCCATCACCGCCAGCCCGACGTCGCGTGTTCCTTCGCGCGCAGCCTGCGCAGGAGGCAAGCCCTTCTCTTCGATGTGGCGATAGATGTTCTCCAGCACTACTATCGCGTCGTCTATGACGATTCCTACGCACAGCACGAGAGCCATCATCGTTATGTTGTTTAACGTTAAGTCGAGGTACCACATCAACGCGTAGGTCGCGATAATCGACGTCGGGATTGCGATACTCGATATGATTGTCGATCGCAGATCCCCGATGAACAGCAACACCACAAGAGCCGCGAACAGCGCACCCAATATGAGGTGCTCCTGTATCGCTTCGAACGACCCCTTGATGAAGGTCGACTGGTCACGAATCAGCTGAACGTTGAAGTCTGGCGGAAGAGACTTTTGAAGCTCGCCTAGCCGCGCCTTCACGGCATCGACTACCTGAACGGTGTTCGTGCCCGATTGCTTGCGTATCTCCATTACAACCGCTTGCAGGCCGTCGAGCCGGGCGACCGTGCGCGGTTCTTCGACTCCGTCTTCGACGTAGCCGATGTCGCGCACTCGGACCGGTGCGCTTCCGATGTTAGCAAGAATCAAGTTGTTGAAGTCTTCAACGCTTTCAACACGCCCGAGCGTGCGCAGCGTCATTTCCTTCGCGCCTTGGTCTATTCGCCCGCCGGGTATCTCGACATTCTGAGAGGCGAGCCCCTGGCGGACCTGGTCGATAGACAGGTTGTACCCAGCAAGCTTCTTCGGGTCCACGTATATCTGGATCTCGCGCTTGCGGTCGCCTATGAATCGAACCTGCCCGACGCCCGCCAGAGACTCGATGTTTTGCTTGATCCGTTTGTCGGAGATCTCGGTGATCTCGCGAAGGCTGCGCTTTCCTGAAACCGCTATGGACATCACCGGCTGCGCATCGACGTCGAGCTTGTCGATCACTGGAGGGTCTACGTCCTGTGGAAGATCTTTCAGAATTCGGTTGACGCGATCGCGCACGTCTTGCGACGCCGAATCGGTTGGGCGCTCGAGCACAAAGGTAATGAAGACCTGCGACACGCCCTCGGCCGAAACCGAACGCATCTCGTCGATGCCCTCGATCGTGTTGGCGGCCTCCTCGATTTTCTTGGTTATCTGGGTCTCAATCTCTTCGGGAGATGCGCCCGGAAGCGTCGTCGTCACCGTTACCGTAGGGAACTGAACCTTGGGAAAGAGGTCGACGCCGAGCTTCGAATAGGCGTAGCCGCCGACGACGATGAGCGCGACACCGAGCATCGTGGCGAACACCGGCCGCTTGATACATATCTCCGCAAGCTTTTGCATAAATCCTCAAGTTGCAGATACTGCTGCGCCATCGTGCAATTGTTCCGCGTTGGTTGTTATCACCCGCTCGCCGGATTTGATGCCTTCGAGTATTTCAACTAGCGAGCCGTCTCGCGCGCCGAGCTTGACCAACCGCTCGACCGCGCGGCCGCCGTCCACGACGAACACCTTGTTCACACCCGCGAGCGAGACTACCGCTTTCTCAGGCACCATCAGCGCAGTTCCTTTCTTGTCGGAAACGATTTGCGCCCGTGCGAACATCCCAGGCCGCAGCAGCCCGCTCTCGTTAGTCACCTGGCCCTCGGCCATGAGCGAGCGGTTCTTCTCATCCATCGAGGGGTTGATTCGCTTGATCACTCCTTTGAACTCGCGGTCTGGGAACGAGTCCACCTTGAGCGTGACAACTTGCCCCCGTCCGATACCGGCCGCGAAAGTCTCGGGCACTTCAAGCTTCAAGCGGAGCGGATTGATCTGAACGATGGTGACGATTGGTTTGCCGGGCTGAAGGTACTCGCCTCGCGACGCGACCTTCTCTTTCACCACACCGTTGATCGGCGAGATGATGGCAGTGTCGGTCAGTTGTTTCTTCGCTAGATCAAGCGCGGCGCGCTTTTCCTCGATGATAGCTTCGAGATTGCGCACGTTTTCGAGCGCGGCCTGGTAGCGGGCTTCGGCTTGATCGACGGTCTTCTGATAAACGTCTAGCTGTTGTTTGGATATGTCGCCGCTCTCGGCCAGGTTGCGGGAAGCGTTGAGGTCGTATCGCGCGCGTTCGAGCGCGGCAAACGCCAGCCGCACGTCGGGCTGCTTCCGCGGATCGATCTTTTCTCCCCGTTTGATGCCGAGCCTGGCTTCGGCTTGATGCAAAGTCCCCTCGGCCTGATCGACCTTCAGCTTCAGCTCACGCTGGTCTATGCGTGCGATCACCTGCCCGCGGCGTACCGCACTGCCCAGGTCCACGGTTATCTCGTCGAGGTTGCCCGACGCCTGACTGGACACGGTGACTTCATCTTCGGCTTCGAGCGAGCCGACAACCTCGACTCGTCGATTCGTGCTGCGTTCGACAACCGGAGCCGTCGTAACTTGGATCGGCGCTGCGCTCTCGTCCTCGCTGTCCGCTTTCGTGCTCGCTTCCTTATTCTTACTCGAGCAGGCGGCCAGCATGCTCAGCGACAACAGCGCCAGAGCGATGAGCGTTCTTTTATTGCGTATAAAGTTCATTTCTTATCACCTTAGTTTTCTTCTTGACCCTAGCCTCAGTTCAACGGCGAGAGGGAACTGGCATCACCCTCGCGCGGGCCGCGAACCCGTATGACCGGGTTTGCGAATGCCGTTAAGAAATATATCGACGAATCGATCGGCCATTTGACGGTTCGAGAATCTCAGGTCGTCGTCGCGAAAGATATTGCGGACCTGGGCTTGATTAAGCACCATTCCGACAAATGCGCGAGCTGCTAAAGCGGGGTCAATGGGACGGAACGCGCCGTCGGCAATCCGCTGTTTGATGTAACGCCGGATGTGATTTTTCATTTCGCGAGCGGTCGAGTGAAAAAAGATCTCCGAGAGATCGTGACCTTCCAGCGCGCTGAACAGCAGCAGCCTCATGAAAGTTCCGTCTTTGCGGTGGAATTCCAGCATCTCGTAGGCAAGCGATCCGAAGTAGGCGTTGTCGTCCTTGCGGCCGGCAGCCTCGTTCAGGTTCTCCTTCATCCGCGCTGTCGTTTGGTTGACCTTATCATCCAGAATCGCGCGGTAGAGGTCATCCTTAGTCGCGAAGTGCCGGAATATGATGGCCTCGCTGACACCCGCATGATCAGCGATCTCTTTTGTGGTTGTTCCGCGAAATCCCTTCTGCGAGAAGAGCTCGGCTGCGATCGCTACGATCTGATTGCGCCTGCCCTCGGCGCGCATTCGTGTCGGCCGCGGTCTCTGCTGCAATGCTGCTGAAGCCATCTGGCAACTCCTTCGATTCGAAAGTTAGTAAGCACTAACATACTTACAGGAAAGAGCCAAGTCAAGTCTTCAAGTCAAGGCTAGCTGTCTAACTAGCTGTCTAGCTAGCTTGCGCTGGTGCTCGTTCGCCGTTAAAATATTTCACTGCCTGATGGAGTTTTGTCAGGTATTTTCCCTAAGACCAATTAGCCAGATTGAAAGGAAATTCCCCTGGGCTACACGGAGTTGTGTCTCCGAAAGCAGCCAAACCGAGGCGGAGGATCAATCATGAAAATATCAATCACTCATTCTCTTGCAGGGCGCGCTCGCTCTGCGATGGGTTCTATTAACAAAGCAAGAACGGCACTCGGCGCAAGCTCGAGGCGGTCATTGAAAAGCTCCTGGTTGACCTTCTCTATTGCGCTGGCGGCGATTGCTTTGCCGGTTGTGTTCCTGGTGTTGCTACCCGCGATCTCTGCGGACACGGGCACGGGCTCCATCAGCCTGACGACTCTGGGATCACCAAGCTTGGAGAACTTCGATACGCTGGCAATCGCCGGCACAACCAACGCCACACTGCCGACGGGTTGGTATATAACCGAAGGCGGCCTAGGTGCTCGCGATAACGAACAGTACGGCGCCGATAACGGCGGAAGCGCGACTGGCGATATCTACAGCTACGGAACCACCAGCGCCACCGATCGCGCCCTCGGCGCCCTTCGCAGCGGTGCCTTGTTTCCATTCTTCGGGGCGAAATTCACCAACAACACAGGCAGCACCGTTAGCACGCTTGCTGTCTCGTACACCGGCGAGGAGTGGCGTCTTGGAGCGGCGGCTCGAACCGACCGCATCGATTTTCAGTACAGCTTGGATGCGACGGATTTGACGACCGGTACCTTTATTGATGTAGACGCGCTCGATTTTACAACACCAAACACGGTGGCGCCGGCCGGAGCCAAGGACGGCAACGCGGCGGCAAATCGGACCAGCGTCAGTTTCAATATTACCGGATTGACTATTCCCAGCGGATCGACTTTCTTTATTCGCTGGATAGATTTTGATCCAGCAGGCTCTGATGATGGACTGGCAGTAGACAATTTCTCGATCACCCCCGACGTTGGCGATGCGGCGCCAATAGTATCGAGCACGATTCCGATCAACGGTGCTACCAACGTCGCGCTGAACACTAATATCACGGTCAACTTCAGCGAGAATGTAAACGTGGCCACCACCTGGTTCACAATCGCCGGCAGCTTGAGTGGCCCTCATGCTGCTACCGTGACCGGCGGCCCGATGTCCTTCATCCTCGATCCCACCACCGATTTTGTGAATAACGAATCTGTCACCGTGACAATTCTGGCCAGCGGTGTGACGGACCAGGATACGAATGATCCGCCAGACCAAATGGCGGCAGACTTTACCTTCAGCTTCTCCACACCGGTTGTATTGGTCTGCGGCAACCCGGCTACTCTTATTCACGCCATCCAGGGTAGCGGTCTGACCAGCCCGATGGTGGCTGCGATTGTTGAAATCGAGGGTATTGTCGTCGGCGACTACCAGGGAGTCGGCCAGTTTAGTGGCTTCTTCGTGCAGGAGGAGGATGCCGATGCCGATGCTGATCCTGCCACGTCAGAAGGAATTTTTGTCTTCAACTTCAGCTTTCCGGTTAATGTCGGCGATAAGGTTCGTGTGAAGGGTACAGTCACCGAGTTTTTAACCACCGGCGTTACGCTGACCGAACTGACAAGTGTCTCCGCCGTCACTATCTGTAGTTCCGGCAACAGCGTCACACCTACAACCGTTACGTTACCGGTCGCTAGCCTCACTGATTGGGAACGCTACGAGGGGATGCTGATCAACATCTCGCAAGATCTAACCGTTACCGACAACTTCACCCTTGGCCGATTTGGGGAAGTCGGTCTTTCTGTAGACGGGCGGTGTTTGAATCCGACCAACATCACGATGCCCGGCGCTGCGGCCATCGCGCAACAAGACCTCAACGACCGCAGACGCATAGTGCTGGATGACGCCAACAACCTTCAAAACATCGACCCGACGCTTTATCCTGCTCCAGGGTTGAGCGCCTTCAATACTCTGCGGGTGGGTTACAAGGTCAGCGGTCTGACCGGTGTGTTGGAGCAGAGGTTCGGGCTTTACCGCGTGCAACCGGTGGGTCCGATCAGCTTTACCGCGGATAACCCGCGACCGGCCGCGCACGCTGCTGTCGGCGGCACGCTGAAAGTCGCCGGCCTCAACGTCTTGAATTATTTCAACGGTAACGGGCTGGGCGGAGGATTCCCGACTTCGCGAGGCGCAAACACAACGACTGAGTTCACACGCCAGAGAGACAAAATCATCAGCGTGATTACGACCATCAATGCTGATATTGCGGGGTTGAGTGAAATAGAAAACGACGCGACCCCCAATAGCGCCATTGAAGACCTTGTAGCTGGCCTGAATGCGGCGACCGGGCCTGGCACCTATGCCTTCATTAATACAGGAGTGGTCGGGACAGATGAGATTCGCGTCGCGATCATCTACAAGCCCGCGACTGTCGCGCCTGTCGGCCCATTCGCCATTCTCGATTCGTCGGTGGACCCGCTGTTCATTGACACAAAGAATCGTCCGGCGCTGGCTCAGACGTTTAGTCAGATTTCGACGGACGCGAGATTTACAGTCGTGGTCAATCACTTGAAGTCAAAGGGCTCAGACTGCAATGACGTAGCCGACCCTGATACAGGTGATGGTCAGGGCAACTGTAACTTGACCCGCGCCAAGGCTGCCACGGCGTTGGTCAACTGGCTTGCGACAGACCCCACCGGTAGCGGCGATCCGGACTTTCTGATCATGGGCGATCTCAATTCCTATGCGAAGGAAGACCCGATCACCGTGATCAAGAGCGCGGGCTACACTGAGCTGATACAGTCCTTCGTGGGAGCCGAGGCCTACTCGTACCAATTCGACGGGCAGTCCGGCTATCTTGATCACGCGCTGGCCAGCCCAAGCCTGGCTTCGCAAGTGACAGGCGCGACCGAGTGGCATATCAATGCTGATGAGCCGATAGTCCTCGACTACAACGTCGAGTTCAAGACAGCCAATCAGGTTAATACGTTCTATGATCCAGGCGCATTCCGCGCGTCTGACCACGACCCGGTTGTCGTAGGACTGAACCTTGCCCCGCAGTTGAGCGCGCTCAGCCCGGCGAAGGTTTGGATCGGTCTGAAGAATAGCGACGATGTGGGGACGAAGTTTGATCTCCTCGCCGAAGTGCTCAAGAACGGCTCGGTCGTGAGTACCACCATTCCGTTACTCAATCCGTTAATCAATGTCCCTGGCGGTAGTAGCGGCTTCAACAACGCGGTCTTGAGGACGATCAACCTGGCGCTCTCCGGTGGTTCTGTCGACATACACCCGGGCGACACCTTGAGCCTTAGATTGTCTGTCCGAATCACCGCGGTGGGCGGACACCGCAGCGGAACGGCGCGGCTGTGGTACAACGGCAAGTTCATCGACACCGGCGCAACCCGAGACGCGGGGAGCCGGTTCGACGCTACGATCGGAGGCATGTCGGCCGATTACTTCCTGCGCAGCAATAGCGGTTTCGTGCTGGAAACCACCGCGGGCGCGTCGAAGCAATTCATTGACGTCTTTGTCGACCGAGCCGTTGGGGGCAATCCCTTCAAGCCGTTCGGAACGTGGACCAAGACGTTCCCCTAGACGACCAAACACGACAATCAGTCTATCGAGCGCCCGTCGCTCGATAGACTGACAATGAGCAGTTTCACCTGGAGGAAGCTCGAGCCGGTTCGGGCTTCCTCCTTCTTGTCTAACTACGCGATCCACATCGCCCCTCCCGCCCGCGAAGCACCGCGAAGCGCCGCGTTTGACAATCAACACCTCATCGACTAGCATCCCGAACCAGTAATCCGGAGACATCGCGTCGCGAGCGGCCCCAGGCCTCTGGACTGCGGCAACTCTCATGTGGTTTAGAGGCACCGAATGAGCGCACTTCCCATAATGATTGGCGTGCTGTGCGTCTTAGCGATCGCCTATCGCTACTACAGCGCGTTTCTCGCCGCCAAGGTCATGGTGCTTGACGACAAGCGCGAGACGCCTGCTCACACGATGTACGATGGCCACAATTATTACCCCACAAACAAGTGGGTCTTGTTCGGGCACCACTTCGCGGCGATCTCCGGAGCGGGTCCGTTAGTAGGGCCGGTGCTTGCGGCGCAGTTTGGGTTTCTACCGGGACTTCTTTGGCTGGTGATCGGAGTCGTGATTGGCGGGGCGGTTCATGATTTCGTGATACTCGCGTCGTCAGTGCGCAGACGCGGCAAGTCGTTGGCCGAGATCGCGCGGACGGAGATCAGCCCCCTGTCGGGACTCGTGACGGGGATTGCGATCATGTTCGTCGTGGTCATCGCGCTGTCGGGCCTGGGACTGGTCGTCGTCAAAGCGCTCGGCGAAAGCCCGTGGGGGACGTTCACGGTCGGTTTCACCATCCCGCTCGCGCTGTTCATGGGGCTCTACATGTATCGCTTGCGCAAAGGCAAGATTGCCGAAGCGACGATCATAGGCGTGATTGGTTTGTTTGGCGCGGTTATTCTTGGTGGGCGAATCGCGGAGTCCTCGTTTGCCTCGAGCTTCACGCTTTCTGAAAGCACGATCACTTACGTAATGGCCGGTTATGGCTTCGTCGCGTCGGTGCTCCCGGTGTGGATGCTGCTGGCGCCCCGAGACTATCTTAGCTCGTTCATGAAGATCGGCACGGTTGCGTTTCTTATCATCGGGGTGATCGTGGTTGCGCCTCACCTTCAGATGCCTGCGACCACGCCGTTCGTAGCGGGCGGCGGGCCGATCATTGCCGGCAAGCTCTATCCGTTTGTCTTTATCACGATCGCGTGCGGCGCGATATCAGGATTTCATTCGCTAATAAGCTCGGGCACCACTCCGAAAATGCTGAATCGCGAAACTGACGCGCGAATGATCGGCTACGGCAGCATGCTGTTGGAAGGGCTTGTCGGGGTTGTAGCTCTCGTTGCCGCGACGTCGCTTATGCCCGGCGATTACTTCTCGATCAACGTCGATCGCGCGCGAACCAACTATGTGCAGTTCGTTGAGACCAACAGCACTGAGGGCTTCGATCTGCACGAACAGAAGCTGGA
>JBGQGO010000075.1:0-14516 GCA_041497455.1 Blastocatellia bacterium
CCCCTACTTTGCTTTGATCTATTGGTACAGCCGCGCGCGCATGAAGCAAACCGGTGGGCGAGGCGTCTATCGAATCTTCGCTCACGGCCCGGCGATCTTTCTCGTGACGCTGTGGGCGATTGCTTACATCGAGGAGATGTTTTGGGATCGCGGTGTGTGGCAAGACCGAAGCTGGCTCTTCGGCTCGCCGTGGGAGATTGGAACATTGAAACTGGTGCTGGTGCCCCTGCTTGCGCTTCCTCAACTAGTTCACTACGTGCTCGACGGGTTCATCTGGCGGCGAAAGAACAATCCGGATTTCGCGCTCGTGCCGTCAGAGCCACGCGCGTAGCGGCCAGCGGACTGAGCCCAGCCCGCGTACGCGGGCTCCTGGAGTTTGGACATTCTCTTTCCCGAATCCTAACAAGGCAGTTGGACTGCGGCAGCGGGAATGTAGCGTGGGCGGCACCTATTTGGACTGCGCCGCCTATTCCGCGTTCAACGACTGTCGCATGGGTGGCGGCGCTTTTGCGTATTTGGAGTGGGCGACCGCAGAACCAGGTCTCTTGGTAGTGTCTTCTACACGCAAACAAAAGCGCCGCCACGCATGCGATAGTCGTTCAATGCGGAACAGGCGGCGCAGTCCAAATAGGCTGCGGCAGGTGGAGTCCACCAACTGCGTTGGTGATCTCCTAGCGGAGCGAGGAGAGGACCCGCTACGCGGGCTTGTGCGATTACCTCCCCGCGTCGCCGCCTTGCTAACTCCCTCACCGCCAAACGATAATTCAATCATCCACAATCGAGGTAAGCTGATATGAGATTGTTCAAAGCATCGCTTCTTCTCTTGAGTTTCGTTATGCCACTAACAACGCCGGCCCAGAACAAGATTTTTCCCTACAAGTATTTCACTGACGACTTGCCAAACGGGTTGCGAGTCATCACCGTGCCGACCGATTACCCCAACATCGTCGCGCTCTACATAGCCGTCAACACCGGCTCGCGCAACGAAGTCGAACCCGGCAAGTCTGGCTTTGCTCACCTGTTCGAGCACCTGATGTTTCGCGGCACCGAGAAGTTCTCGGCCGGGGCCTACAACCAGGCTCTGAAGAACGCCGGCGCCGACTCGAACGCTTACACCAGCGACGACCGCACTGTCTATCACACCGTGTTCTCGAAAGAAGACCTCGATCAGATGATGATGCTCGAGGCCGACCGCTTTCAGAATCTGAAAGTGCCCGTCGATCTCTTCAAGACCGAAACCCGAGCCGTGCTCGGCGAGTACAACAAGAACGCTTCGAATCCGATTCGGAAGGTTTACGAGGCGCTGCGCGAGACCGCTTTCAAATCGCACACGTATCAGCACACGACGATGGGCTTCCTGCGCGACGTCGAGAACATGCCGAACATGTACGACTACAGCCTCGAGTTCTTCAATCGCTACTACCGGCCTGAATACGTGACGATTATTGTAGCTGGAGACCTCAATCACGACGCCGTTTTGCAAATGGTCAACAAGTATTGGGCTGGCTGGAAGCGCGGCAGCTACACGCCCGAGATCCCGCGCGAGGCTGAACAAACCGCGCCGCTATCGGCCGGCGTCGCGTGGCCGACGCCAACGTTGCCCTGGGTCGCCGTCTCGTTCAAAGGTCCGGCCTACTCTGATGATCAGAAGGACAAGCCCGCGCTTGACCTGATCAGCAGTCTCGGTTTCTCGCAGACCTCGGAGCTTTACCAGAAGCTGGTCATCAAAGAGCAGAAGGTTGACATGATCTTCGCCGACTTTGAGGACCATCGCGATCCTTACTTGCTGACTGTCTTGGCTCGCGTCAAAGACCCGAAGGACATCGAGTACACGAAGGCGGAGATCATCAAGGCGTTTGACTCGTACAAGACGACTGCGGTCGCAGCGGACAAGCTGAACGCGGTGAAGTCGAATCTGAAGTACGGCTTCGCGCTGAGTCTGGATAACTCCGAGGCGATCGCCGCCAACCTTGCGCCGTACATTTCTTTGAAACGCACTCCCGAGACTTTGAACAAGCTCTACGACCTGTACGCTGCGATCACCCCGCAGGACATTCAGCAGATGGCTAAGAAGTATTTCGTCGAGTCGAAGCGCACGACGGTTGTTCTCGCGCATAAGGAGAAACAGAATGCGAGTAAGTAATCGGCTGGCGCTGATTTCAGCCGCGTTGATCTTAGCGGTAGCCGCGCCGGGTATTGGTATCGCTCGGGGCCTCGCGCGCGCCGGAAAGGCTTCTTCAAGCATGGCATCAGTGCTCTTGCCCAATTCGTCACCTCTTGTAAGCTTTCGCTTTCTGTTTAATGCCGGTTCAGCATTGGACCCGAAGGGGAAAGAAGGCCTGGCCGCGTTGACCGCCTCGATTATTTCGGATGGCGGGAGCCGCGCGATGAGCTATGAGCAAATCTCTGAAGCGATGTATCCGATGGCGACGGGCTTCAGCTCGCAGATCGATAAAGAAATGACGGTCTTCGGGGGCACAACGCACCGCGACAATCTTCAGAAGTACTATCAGATCGTCTCGGGGATGTTGCTTGATCCGGGCTTTCGCGAAGATGATTTTACGCGTCTTCGCACAGACGCGATCAACTTTCTCAAAGAAAGTCTTCGCGGCAACAACGACGAAGAGCTTGGCAAGGAAGCGCTGTACGTTTCGATCTACAACGGTCACGCGTATGGCCACCAGAACGTGGGCACGGTCGAGTCGCTCGAAAAGCTGACCGTCGAAGATCTGAAGAAGTTCTATCGGGACAACTATACGCAAGCTAACTTCGTGCTTGGGCTTGCGGGCGGGTATCCGAAGAGCTTCGACGAGAAGGTTCAAGCGGACGTCGCCGCGAAACTCGCGGCGGGCACGGCGTCTAAGCTCGCTCTGACTGAACCTGAAAAGATCAGCGGCCTCGAGATGCAAGTCATTCAAAAGGACACGCCGGGCACGGCCATCTCGTTTGGGTTTCCGATCGCGGTGACGCGCTCCGATCCTGACTGGCCGGCGCTTCTGCTCATGCAGTCTTACTTAGGCCAGCACCGTTCGAGCAACAGTTATCTCTTCAAGCGCCTGCGCGAGATTCGCGGATTGAACTACGGCGACTACGCTTACATCGAGTACTTCCCGCGCGGGATGTTTCAGTTTGCGCCCGACCCGAACCTCTGCCGCCGGCAGCAGATCTTCCAGGTGTGGATTAGACCGGTCGAGGCGAAGAACGGATTGTTCGCGCTGCGCGCCGGATTGTACGAGCTGGACAAGCTTGTGAAGAACGGAATATCGCAAGAGGACTTCGACGCGACTCGGCGGTTTTTGACAAAGAACGTGAACGCTCTCACGAAGACTCAAGACGCGCAGTTAGGCTACGCGATCGACAGCAAGTACTACGGCATACCGAGCTTCACCGATTACGTGCGGGATCAGCTTGCGAAGCTGAAGCTCGAAGATGTGAATCGGGCGATCAAGAAACACCTGCAAGCCGAGAATGTGAAGATTGCGGTGGTGACAAAAGACGCCGAAGCGTTCAAGCGAGCAGCAGTCGAGGGTAAGCCTTCGCCGATCAGTTACACCTCGATGCCTGCGAAAGAGATTCTGGAAGAGGACAAGATCATCGAGAGCTACAAGCTGAATTTCAATCCGAAGAAGGTTGAGGTGGTCCCGGTCGCTCAGGTGTTTCAGAAGTGAGGGCAGTCATTTCCTCGCCGAGGTTGCTTATCGCTGAGGAAGGTGGCGACGTCAGATTTTCGCGCATACCCACCTCGTCAGAGACTGTGAAGGGCGGCACAATCCCCCAACCGGCAGGTTGGGGTGCTTTCACGTCTGCCTACAGGAAACGGGGCGAGCGACTCCCGGCAATCCCCCAACCGGCAAGGTTGGGGTGCTTTCGCGTCTGCCTACAGGAAACGGGGCCAGCGGCTCCCCGCAATCCCCCAACCGGCAGGTTGGGGATCTTTCACGTCTGCCTACAGGAAACGGGGCGGCGGCTTTCCGCAATCCCCCAACCGGCAGGTTGGGGTGCTTTCACGTCTGCCTACAGGAAACGGGGCGGCGGCTTCCCGCAATCCCCCAACCGGGAAGGTTGGGGATCTTTCAATCCAGCCTAAGCGCGCATCCGAGACTCGCCGCGGTTCCTGCAGGCTAGAGTGAAAAATCCCCAACCTCCCGGTTGGGGGATTTGGGGTCGCCGGGCCGCCTCTCTTGTAGGCTGGACGGAAGCATCCCCAACCTCCCGGTTGGGGTTTTCACGCATTCTCTGGCGCGTGTCGGTATGCGCTGAAAACCTGACGCGCACCCTTTATCACTGAAGAGGGTGGAGAAGCCGTTCGGCTTAGCTTACGCTCGACCCTTTCCACTCGCCCCTTGTGCGGCAGGCAATCGGCAGCTCGTACGGACCTGGCAGGACGCTGCAAGTCGATTGTCCTGTTGGTTCCATCCGCTAACCCTCTGGTGGTTTTGGCCTGCCTTCTTCCTGGTTCCCGGCAAAAGAGACCGGGCTGTTTTTCCATCAGCTTTTCCTCTGCTGCGACCGGCTCTTGAGATAGGAGATTAATGATGGAAGACTGACCTGGTACTTTCTGCCGACCAGGACCGCGCGGATCGCCCGGCTTCCGATCCATAACTCGATACTTCGCTGTGATACGTCAGCGATCTCGGCAGCCGATGCGGTGTCAACAAATTGGCGATCACGGGTCTTCTTTGGCATCGCCAGATACTCGTCAATCAATTGTTCATCGGTTGAATCTGGATCACCCTCTGGCAACTTGACTTGTATTGCGTGGTCGGGACTTTTCTCTTCACAATCCATAACACCTCCTCCTGCCAATTCGGATTCCTCATTCGCACGCGACGTGATCCCGAGGAAACCGGCGTCGCCGTTACACGGACGTCCGCGGTTGGCGGATGGGTTGCGTCCTGACTGTCGCAACCCATCTCGCATGTTCGCTTGATCAGTTGCTGCTTTGAGCCGCGTGCCTGATCTTACTCAACTTATTTTTGTACAGCCGTTCGGCCCCGCTTCGATCAGGCTGGTATTCGAAAGCAAACTCAAGAAACCGAGTGATCGTAAGGCACGCCGCGTATATTCCTTCAGCGCCGTGCTCGAGGGCGGCGACGATCCCCTCGATAATGCGCTGAATCGGCCGGCACTTTTCTTCGGCGGCCATCTGCTTGATGAGGCGCAGATTCAGTTCGCCGGTTTCTGTTTTGTCTCTGACGAGGCCCTTGAGTGCTTCCCCAATGACCAGTAAGCACGTGGCTGCATCGTGAGCCTCGCCGATTCGAAGGTTGAAAACCAGGTCCCGGATTGCGGTTTCAGGGACAACATACGGTTGCTGGTTGCTTCCTTCGAGCGATTCGCTATTTGATCTTCGAGCCTTCTTCTTTGCTATAGTCATCTGTATCCTCCTGCACGCGAGCGTGTGTTGGTGGAAATGTCAGTTCTTCCACACGAACGTGTGCGGTCAAGGTGGGCAGGCTGCCGCACTTATGACGGCCTGCCCAATCCTCTGATATCTTCCAAGTTGAGTGTGCGGTTTACTTCAGGGTGGTTTACGAGACCCAGTTGAGGATGCTGGTGGTCGCACGGTCTAACCCGGTCAACATCCGGCGTGCCCAGGCCTCCGATGAGATGGCGGATTGTGCTTTCGGGGACAACACGCCGTCCTGGGTAGTCTCCATTTTGCGAATTGGTACTTGCTCTTTTGCTTCGTTCTTTTATACTCATGGCGCTCTCCAGGCGCGCGAACGTGTTTCGGGCAGACCAATCCTTACACACGAACGTGCGTGAATGGGCAAGGTGAGCCGTCATCGCCAAAATGGCGGCTCATCTTACGACTTTGAATTTGATAGATTGATTGCTGATCGAGTCAGAAGAGAAGCGGGGGCGCGCGAGACCCGGCGCAGATAAGCACCCGATCGAGGATGCTCATTGTGTTGAGAGCGCTTCTTGCGGTTGCCGGAAACGGTATTGCTGATGTTTGAAAAGGCTGTTTGTCGCCGGCCGGCCAAGTGAAGGCAAGTCTTCTCGGCGACTCTGGTTTGCGTTGCGGTTCGAGTTGCGCCGATTGTTCGGCTTCAGGCGCACGATTGATTGCGACGACCGACGGCGTAGCAGTTGCGCGCTTCGCTTCAAGCTCCTGGCGAGTCTCGGCCCAGTTCGGATAAGCCGCAGCGTAAGGAGAAGCGAGGGCAATGGCCGATGCTGCGGTTGCTTCAGGTATGCGACCCGCCTCTCCTAGCTCAATCGCCAACTCGTTTTGATAAACATAGAAGTAAAAGGGCCTTTGTTTGGCAACTTCGTGAACAAGCGGCGAAACGTTTTCGAGGATCGCTAATGCGCCTTTATGATCGCCTGTTTCGCCTTTGACCAACGAGATTTCCAGATGCGAGATCAAGATTGTCTGCAAGTCGCGAGCACCCTTATCCGATGCCATTCGCAACGCTTCGAGTTGAAATCTCAACACTTCAGCCAGTTGGCCATTGTAATGGTGGAGGGCTCCCAAAGCCTGAATCGCGCGGGCTCTGTACGTGAGCGGCGCACTGTCGGCAACCGTGTTGAGCAGCCCTTCAATCTCGTCTCTCTGGCCCCTACGATTGACGGGAAGAGCATGATAATAGAGACCTATTTGCCGCGCTGCATCTACGGGCAGGTTCATCAATATGCGGCTTACCTCTTCAAGCGCAGGCAGATCAAGCATGATGTGGAACTGCTCTGCAAACCGAATCAATTGATTGGTGAGCTTGACGAATAGCTCTTGCGAATGGACGGTCTGGGCCAAATGGTTGGCAACAATATGCTGAAGGAATCCACCGCGACTGACAACGATTTCTGAGTCAGCTAATCCCACACTGGAGGAACAACCCGTGAGAAAACGACTTGTATTTGCGGCTGTCTGCATCTTAGCTCTACCGCTCTTGTTTTCGGCTTCTCGAAACGAGAGACAAACCAACCCGACTCCTTTTTCCACAGTCGCGTTGGCTGGCCGCACAATCCTTGGCGGGTGGTGCGAATGTGGCGCTCCCGGCTGCCTCTGCGATCCAGGTGAGCAGCCCATCGGTCAGAGCGCCAGCCCGGTCTCGGATCGGAATAGTCGAAATCAAAGTACCTCCCCGGTAAGTCCGGCCCGAACGCTTGGCTTTGATTTTGGATCGAGCGCGTTGATGCTCGCCCTCGCGTTCTTTCTGTGGACTAGATTGCGAGCCTGAACGTTCCAATCGGCGCCAAGACATCTCCCAGTACCTTCTCGTTGCCGCCACCGAGAGGCGAGGCGGCAAAGGGAATTTGCGTCTCCGTGGCGGCCCGCATTCTATAACAAGTGCTGTTTGAAGTCACTCAAAAAGTGAAACGAATCATCCAGAATTTCTATCAACTGGCAGTTTCGAGCCTCATGCACTCCGCGCGATCAACTTTCAGCGTGCAGGAACAAGCGAAAAAAGCGAAATAGGCGAAATAGGAGAAGTCCGCGAAGCCCAAGAACGGGACTTCAGCCGGTTACGAGGTATGACCCGCCACAACTCGGATGAGGCCAAACCTGGTTCTCCAAACAACTCATTGCGACGCTGGTCATTGCGCAGTGAAATCTCAAAGCTCGCGCTGCAAGGCGTGAATGGAGCGATAAAGAAGCTCCTTGGATTCAGTTCTAGCTGCTGATCGGCCAACCGCCGTTCTCCTCGATAACGTCATCGATCTCGGCCATGAGCCGAATCGTTTCTGCTAGTGCGGAGACTACGTGCTGATAGTGCGTGAGATCATCATAGGTGAGCTTGCGGCCTTTGCGATCCTTCAGCCACTTCTGACAAACCTGATAGCCGCCCACGTGGAAGTTCCATACCTCCGGCGCTACGCCCTCAAAGTATTGCTCGCGGTTGATCCACACGCGGCCGTGGTCGGCTCCCTGGCCCGGCTCGGTGTAGCGGACGACTGCGACTGAGTTGTCGCCTGGTATTGGATAGGTTGTGATCTTCGGCCCATGCCCCTCCAGCAAGTGCAATTCAACCAATTCTTGTCCGAGACCGCACAACGCGCGAAACAGATTCGTGTTTGAAGTAACGGGAACGCGCGGGAAGTCTCCCTTAAGAAACTCACTGTACCGTGCGCGATAAGTCGGCGAGTGTAGGATCGAGTAAACATAATCGAGCACATCTTCAGGTCCAAAGGTTTCATGGAGGTCGCCCTTGCCGTCATCTACGAATTTCATCATCAGTTGCTTGGCAAACTGCTCGGTGAAGGGTCGCGCGAGGTTCGGAGAACGGCCAGCGTTGATCTTATTCGAGTATGTTTGAAGAGCCAAGGCTCTCGCGGTAGCGCGCCAACTGTTCACTCTTTTCAGCATTGTCGAGGGATTCGTCAACGTCCTTTGCCTCGATGTACCCGAGCGGAATCTCACCACGGGTGACGATGAAATCGGGCGCGCCGCACTTGATACGCTTAGGCTCGTTGGTCGCAATAATGCCACCATCAAGCGATTCGATGAAGGACTTCAGCGCCGGCCGATGTGTGTGCTCTGTCGCGTTGCCCGCTTTGATTGCGCTCTCTATTTTCTTACAGTATTCAGCCGAGGTCATGGTTTCAGCAGGGTCATTGATTGTCTGGGATGATAATCAGCTAGGAACTCGGCCTGGGTCAAGCATCGCGCAGCAGCAATAAGCGGCCGATCTTTGCAAGCTCGCTGATTGGTGTCGTGTCAGAGACGACTATCACTAGAAGGGCTCTCCAGGGCGCGCTTCGTATCCGCAGCCTCGCGCTCCAAATCTTCTCGCGTCATCGTGTCATCAAACGGCGAGATGCCCCGTGCGGACATCAAATCACCAAGCTGCCAGCGGTCCAGGCATAGCAGTTCAGCCGCTCTCCCAGCGCTGATGTCGCCCTGCCGTAACAAGGCAAGAACATATGCTTCGCGCGCCTGACGTTCCGCTTCGGCCCTGTGCTCCTCAGACACCTCGCCAACTGGCACGATGAACTTGATCTCGATACCTGATTCCGACATTGCGTCACCTCGACGGTTCTTATTCTAGCATTCTGTGCAGCGACTCGGCCAAGAACGTACGGGCCATTTCCAAGCTTCGCTCACAGCCATAGTATGACGATTCTCTCATCGCACCAAATATTTGTTTACAACTCAAGCTCGACATGAATATAATCACGACTCCCCGAGTCCATTGGTAACGTTGTTCCTTTCACATCGCGCTCAGGTCAGAGATCGGTTCTAGCAGACTTGAATATCGAAGAGGAGGAGCCTCGATGACGTCACATTGTGTACTTACACGCGTGCTCTTTACGCTCGCTTGTTTCCTGCTCCCAGCCGTCCCGGCTCTGGCCGGTGATGACTGGGGGCCCGTTGACCCGGCCCATCTCGCCTTGAAGGCGCCGGTCGTGGAACCAGACGCGGACGCAGAAGCGATATTCTGGGACGTCCAAGTGGACTTCACCTTGGGGAAGACGGTGTTTGCAAATTACGTCCGCATAAAGATATTCACAGAGCGCGGCAAAGAATTGCGCGGCAAAATAGAACTCCGTTACTCTTCCAAAAACAAAATCGAGGACATCGCCGGACGCACCATCAAAGCTGACGGCACGATAGTAGAGCTGAAGCAGGACGCCATCTTCGACAGCACGCTTGTTAAGCTTCGCCGCCTCAAGATAAATGCAAAGACATTTGCGATGCCGGCCGTTGAACCGGGTGTGATAATCGAGTATCGCTGGCGTGAAGTGAGACACGATTCCTCGGGCTACTTCGCGCGTCTGAGCTTTCAGAGAGACATTCCGATTCAACTCGTTAAGTATACGCTCAAGACCTCCTCCGATTCAGTCCTGGGCTTTCGCACCAAGGCGTTTAATATGGCAAACCCACCGATGGCGCCGGAGAAGGATAAACGCTTCAGCTACTCAATGACCAACGTGCACGCGTTTCACGATGAGCCTCACATGCCTCCCGAGGACCAGGTGCGCTTCTGGATGCTCGCCTATTACCAGCCGCCGCTGTCGCTTGATTTCGATAAGGTTGTTTACGATGAATACAGGTCAAAGACGAAGGTGAATGACGAAATAAGACGAGCGGCTCAGGCGGCGATTGGGGACGCGTCAACGCCGGACCAAAAGCTGGAACGGCTTTTCGACTTTTGCAGGACCAAAATCAAGAACATCAACGATGATGCGTCTGGCCTGACCGGCGATGATCTCGCGAAGTTGAAGGAGAATAAAACTGCTGCTGACACGCTGAAGCGCGGAATGGGCACTGGTGAGGATATTGACCTTCTCTTTGGCGCGCTCGCTATCGCCGCCGGATTTGACGCGCGCGTTGCTCATCTTGCCGATCGCAGCGACATATTCTTCAATCCGAACGAATTTGAATTCTTGCTGAATCTGTATTTCATGCGCTCCTATAACATTGCTGTGCGTGGCGGTAATGGCTGGCGCTTTTATGATCCCGCCAGCCGGTACGTCCCTCTGGGAATGCTGCGATGGCAGGAGGAAGGTGGAAAGGCGATGATCGTCGATCCCACACTGGCGCTATTTGCGGTCACGCCGCTGTCGCCGGCCGAAAGGTCACTTCAGAAGCGGACCGCCAATCTCCGCTTGATCGAGGACGGCACGCTTGAAGGCGACGTGCGTATGGAATACACAGGCCACTTTGCTGTCGAAAAGAAAGAGGAGAACGACGAGGAGTCTGTGGAGCAGCGAGAGAAAAGTCTTCGCGATATGATCAAAGAACAAATGAGTACCGCCGAGCTATCGGGTATTCGCATAGAAAATGTGGTCGATCCTGTCAAACCGTTCGTCTATTCCTTTCACGTCCGGGTGCCTGGCTACGCACAACGCACCGGGAAGCGGCTCTTTTTGCAACCCGCGTTTTTTCAGAAAGGCATTTTAGCCATGTTTTCAGCGAGTACGCGTAAGCACGGCATTTACTTTCACTATTCGTGGATGGAAGATGATACGGTAACGATCGATCTGCCGGCGGGATTCGCTCTGGACAACGCAGACGCGCCGCAGCCGTTCAGCGCGCGCAATGTAGCCGACTATAAGGTGAAGATCTCCGTCGTAGGAAAAGGCGAAGCGCTTCAGTACCGGCGTACGTTCAGCTTCGACGGCGTGATATTTCCAGCGTCCAGCTACTCCGGCCTCAAGCTGCTGTTCGATGCACTTTACCTGAGCGACAATCATACGATCACTCTAAAGCAAAATGCGGCGAGTCAGTAGAAGATAGTATGACGATTCTCTCAGCCCGCTAAATTATTTTGTTTACAACTCAAGCTCGGCATGAATATAATCACGACTCCCCGAGTCCATTGGTAAAAGTTGTTCCTTTCACATCGCGCTCTGGTCTGAGATCGGTTCTAGCATACTTTGGATATTGAAGAGGAGGAGCCTCAATGACGTCACATCGTGTACTTGCACGCGTGTTCTTTACGTTCGCTTGTTTCCTGCTCGCAGCCGTCCCGGCGCTTGCCGGTGATGACTGGAGGCCCATCGACCCCAGCCATCTCGCCATGAAAGCGTCCGTTGTCGAAAAGGACGCCGACGCCGAGGCGCTGTTCTGGGAAGTTCGCATCAACGACGGCGCCCAAGACCTGGTCTTCTCGCACTACATACGCATCAAGGTGTTTACCGAGCGCGGAAAGGAATCGCAGAGCAAAATCGACATCGAGTATCTGGGCTATTATAGAATCGTCGACGTTGCCGGCCGCACGATAAAACCCGATGGCACGATCGTCGAGCTGAAGAAGGACGCCGTCTTCGACCGCACACTAGTGAAGGCTTACGGCGTCAAGTACAAAGCTAAGTCTTTTGCGATGCCTGCGGTCGAGCCGGGAGTGATTATCGAGTATCGCTGGAAGGAAGTGAGGCCGTATCGGTTTTCGAACTACCTAGCTCTTGAGTTCCAGCGCGACATACCAGTCCAGTCCGTTAAGTACTCTATCAAAACGTCGCGGAGGGAAACGACTCTCAATTCGCTGACTATGCAGGGCAAAGCCTTCAACGGCGATCCCAGTCCGTTCGTCAAGGACAAGGACGGCTTCTATGTCAGCAGTCTGAGTAACGTGCCCGCTTTCCACCGAGAGCCGCAAATGCCACCCGTGGATCAGGTCCGCACGTGGATGCTTGTGTACTACTCGCTGGAGAGATTGAGCCCGCCCGCCCAGTATTGGCCCAAGCTCGCCAGGGAGTCTTATGAGGAGAACAAGTCGCGCATGAAGGTTAACGACGACGTCAAGAAGGCGGCGGCGGCCGCGATTGGCGACGCGACAACGCCTGAACAAAAGCTTAAGCGCCTGTTTGATTTCTGCCGCGCCAAAATCAAGAACATCAGCGACGACGCATCCGGTATGACCGACTCCGACCTCGAAAAGCGCAAGCGCAACGAGTCGCCGTCCGACACGCTCAAGCGCGGGATGGGCACAGGACAGGACATCGACTTCTTGTTTGGCGCGCTTGCGGCCGCGGCAGGGTTTGAAGCTCGCCTGGCAAGGCTTGCGGACCGAAGCAGAATGTTCTTCGATCACAGTTTCACCAACAGCTATTTCCTTGACGCGTACAACATAGCCATCAAAATGGGCGACCAGTGGAAGTTTTTCGACCCGGCGGCCATGTACCTGCCGTTCGGCATGCTTCGCTGGCAAGAAGAGGGTATGCCGGCCCTCATCTGCGACCCGAAGGAAGCCAACTTCGTCACGACGCCGATATCGCCTGCCGAGAAGTCGCTTCAAAAGCGCACCGCGACATTCACGCTTAGCGAGGACGGGGCGATTGAAGGCGACGCGCGCATCGAGTACACCGGCCAGTTTGGCGCGATCATGAAGGAACAGGACGACGACGTCTCGCCCGGCAAGCGCGAGGAAAACTTCCGCAACCGTTTCAAAGCGCAAATGAGCACCGCTGAACTTTCAGAGATTAAAATCGAGAATGTGACCGATCCCGATAAGCCGTTCGTGTACTCGTTTCATGTGCGTGTGCCGGGCTACGCTCAGCGGACGGGAAAGCGCTTATTCATTCAGCCGGCCTTTTTTCAGAAGGGAATCGGAGCGCTGTTCCCGGCCAGCACGCGCAAGCTCGCCATCTATTTTCACTACCCCTGGAAGGAAGAGGACAACATCATGATAGAGCTGCCGGCGGGGTTCGCGCTGGACAATGCAGATAGGCCTGAGCCGTTCAAGACGGCCGATGTGGCGGACTATAACGTCTCGATAGGTGTCACCGCAAAGGGCGACGCGCTCCAGTACAAGCGAACCTTTAGGTTCAACGCGTTCCTTTTTCCGGCGTCGAGCTACGCGCCACTCAGGCAGGTCTTCGAGCGAATCCATCAAGGAGACAATCACACGATAACGCTGAAGCAGGCGCCAGCGGCTCAGTAGGAGATGGCTGAGCCTTTTGCGACCTTTGCGTCTTAGCGCCTTTGCGTGAACCGTATGGGAGATCGAACGATCAAGGATCAAGGAATACTTATGACATCAAATCACGAGTCCCTTTCCACCGGAGACATTGCTCACCGATCAATAACAAAAAACCGGCGGCTGATCGCTCAGCTTGCAGTGCTCAGTGCTGTGGCGGTCGCCCTGAGCATGTTGAGCGTGAACGCTCGCACAGGCGACGACGCTCCAGCGTGGTTGCGCGCGGCTGCGAGTTCGAGCATTCCGGCATTTCAGAAGGACGTCCCCGCAGTCGTGCTCGCAGACGAATCGGTCGTGACCATCGACGATGACGGCCGGATGACTCGCAATGACTGTTATGCGATCAAGGTGCTGACGCGTGAAGGGCGCGATGAAGCTGTGGCTCGCGCGGTGTACAACACCGACTCGGAAAAGGTGAAGGACCTCCGGGCGTGGCTCATAAGCCCCTCCGGCAAGGTGAAGAAGTACGGAAAAGGCGAGACGGCGGAGCTGGCGCTGGCTGACAATGACGTATACAACGAAGCCAGGAAATTGATCATTCTCGCAAGCGGCGACGCGGAGTTGGGTTCGATCTTCGGCTACGAAACGGTGACCGAAGACCGTTCGGTGTTCAGTCAACTGACCTGGTACTTTCAAGGCGCCCCGCTGCCGGTCTTGAAGTCGCGCATCTCGGTCACGTTGCCGCGCGGTTGGACCGCGGACGCGTTGACGCTCAATCACGAGAAGATCGAACCAACGCTGAGCGGCAACACCTACACGTGGGAGCTTCGAGACTTGCCGCCCGTGACCCGCGAACCGCTTAGCCCGCCGCCCACCGCGATAACGCCCTGGCTTGCGATCAATCTCACTCCGACGCCGGAAAAGCCTGCCACCCGCCGAAGCTTCGCGACCTGGGTGGATGTTTCCAAATGGCTGAGCGAGATCAGCGATTCACAAGCCTCGGTTGACGATGCGATTGCCGGAAAAGCAAAACAGATCACGGCGGCTTCAAAGACGGAGATGGAAAAGATCACGGCGGTGGGCCGCTTTGTTCAAGCGGTCAACTACGTCTCGATCCAAATCGGCACCGGGCGCGGCGGCGGCTATCGTCCCCACGCGGCGACCGAGGTCTTCGCCAAATCCTACGGCGACTGCAAAGACAAAGCG
>JBGQGO010000076.1:0-14384 GCA_041497455.1 Blastocatellia bacterium
ATCATCATTTCATCGTAAGTCGGATCGCCCCATCGGACATCCTTCGTCGGGTCCGGGTTGTACTTGTTCTTCGTCGAGTTGTCGAAGTGAGCGGTCACGATCAACTTCGTGCCCTTGGGGATGTTCACCGGCCGCTTCAACCAGTAAACCGACTGCCAATTGAAACTGAACTTCGGCACCCACAACAGCGTCTCGCGCTTGCCGTCGGGATAGACTGCCTCATACTTCATGTCCTTCCCTCGAAGGTGCATATGCGGCATGTAGTTGATCACCTGGATGTCGCGCGGGACCGTCTGGCAAGCCATCACTTCGTGATTGCCGGCGCCAGCCGGAATCTTGAACATGACGTTAGCCGCCGCGCTGGTGATGACCATCTTATCGGGAGGCTGCTTGGCAAAGATCAGCCCAATGCTGGTGCGATCCGTCACAGACTCCTTGAGCGAACCCCTGAAAGCCGAGTAGTGTATCTGGAACATGATCGTCGAGCCCGCCGGGACGCGCTTCGCAGTTCCCGCAGGATAAACGGTGTTGCCTGTTCCGGGCGCGAAGCCCGCAAGCAACATCCCCTCGTTCGCCCCTTCATCGTTACCGCCGGCTGAGCGGCCGCCGGCAGCCGCCTTCTGGTCGCAAGCGTTGTCCATCACCGGCGCATCCATTCGCACGCGTCTCAGGTTGCCGTCAAGGTAGAACAACCCCGAACCGCCAGCAGTGCGCTTGCCGAGCTTTTCACCCTTCGCTTTGGCGTCTTCCATTCGCTTCGCCATATTCTGCGGAGTCTGAAGGAACGCGATCACATGGTGCACGACGCGTCTATTGCCGGGATGAATTTCGGCCGCCTGAACCCAGACGTCTTCCTTGAAGTTCGTCGGGATGAAATAGTTGATGTACTGGTCCGGATCGTCCGGTTTGACTACGTGCTCTTCAGCCATCGGAAGCACGACGTCAGGTTTGCCGATCTCCCAGCCGCCCGTGACGAACTCGGGCATCTTCGCGAGATCCTTCGCATTGCCTTCCTTCGCGCCCTGGTCTACCCACGCAGCTATCGTGTCGACGTCTTTTTGAGCCAACCTGTGATCGTTGATGAATTCACCGTAAGCGGGATCAGGACTCCACGGCGGCATCTCGCGATTGACGACCTTCTCTTTGATCGAGCGAGCCCACGGCCTCACTTCCTTATAGCTCAGCAACGACATCGGCGCGATGTCGTTAGGCCTGTGGCACTCGGCGCAGTTGTTATACAGGAGCGGCGCCACGTCCTTGTTGAACGTGACTTCGTTCTTGGCCGAGCCGCTCGCGCTGGCCGCCGGCGAGCCAACAAAACACAGCGCTGCAATGCAAGCCGCCGTCACTGAAAGCAAAATCGATTTCTTCATTAAGTCCTCCGGTAAGAGAACCGGCCCACTTGCCATGTTCTCTATAAGAATCCGCGCCGCCGGCCCCTCGCGGCCGGCGGCTCGATTGATTACAAATAACTATCGGCGCGAAGCAGCCGCCGCAGCATCCGGCCTGTCGCTCCTGGACGGACTATGCTCTCTACTTGCCAGCGCGATTCACCGCTGTTTCGTCTCGCAAGTGCTGCTTGTCAACGGTGTAGCTGATCCAGCCGATCATCATGTCGTCATACGTTGGATCACCGAAACGCACCGCTTGTTTCGGGTCCGGGTTGTACTTATTCCCGGCCGAATTGTCGAACAACGCCGTTACGACGATCTTCGTCCCCTTCGGAAGCGCGATCGGCCTCTTTAAGTAGTAAACCGTCTGCCACGAGAAGCTGTAGTTCGGCACGTCGATCATGACTTCTGAATGCCCGTCCGGATAGAACGCTTCGAATTTCATCGCCTTCCCGCGCAGGTGCATGTGCGGCATCAAGGTCTGAAGATGAATGTCTTCCTTCGCGGTCCAGCACGAAGTGACCTTGTGATTGTCGGCGCCCGGCGGAATCTGGAAGTACACGTTAGCGATCCCGTGCGTGTAAACGTGCTTGTCGGCAGGCTGCTTTGCCAGCACCAACCCAATGGATGACCGATCCTTCTCGACTTTGCCGGTCGCTTTCGAGTAGTGCATCTGCAAGAGGATCTTCGAACCTGCCGGGATTTTCTTGACGGTACCCGGCTCCATCACTCCTGGAGGCATCCCCGGCGCGAAGCCAACAAGCAGATCAAACCCGCGTGACTCCTCTTTCGTGTCCAGCGACTCGCCGTTCCCACCGTTGGGAAGCGCGCAACCGTCGTCGTAGACCGGCATACCCGGCTTCATGCGCATCAGGAAGCCTTCCTTGTGGAACATGGATTTTTTTTCAGCGTCCTGCTGGTACTTCTCGATCTGTTCTTTGGTGAACTGCATCTGCTTGCCGTCCTTCGACGGAGGCGAAACAAACGCGATGATGTGGTGCACGATCTTGCGGTTTCCTGGCCGCGCTTCGGCCATCTGAACGTACACGTCTTCTTTGAAGTTGGTCGGGATCTCGAAGTACTGATACTCGTCCGGCCCTGACGCTTCGAGGGTGAACTCTTCGGGCATCTGCAAAACGATGTCGGGCTTGCCGATGATCCAGCCTTCGACGAACTTCGGCGGTGTTGGGAGGTCCTTCGGGTCGCCTTCCTTGGCGCCTTGATCCGCCCACGCGGAGATCGTATCGATTTGAGCCTGGCTCAAGCGGCGATCGTTCGAGAACTCGCCATAGTGCGGGTCAGCGTGCCAGGGCGGCATCTGCTTGGTGGCGACCTTCTCTTTGACGGACTTCGCCCACGGCCTCGCGTCTTTGTATGACAGCAGCGACATCGGCGCGGCTTCGCCTGGACGGTGGCATTCCGCACAGTTCTTATAGAGGATCGGCGCGACGTCCCGCGTGAAGGTGACTTCTTTCCTGTTACCGGAATTGGCGCTGCTTGAACTGCCGAGTACGAGCGCGACTAAACAGAGAGCGACGAGAAGGGGGAGGGGTAGCTTCTTTGTCACGAGCCTGTCTCCTTTAAGGTCTGCGATCCCTTTGCAGAGCGTGGAATTCGAGCGCTTCTATCGTATTTAATGCCGGTTTTGATGTCAAGGAATTTTATGAATGTCTTTACAGGTTTTTGGCCGTAGACCTGAGTCCGAGTTCAGTTATGCGGAGAGCCGTATCGCCCAAATGAAACTTGCAATGAAGCTTGGAGTCGGAATGAAATGCTATGAAGGCACCGCTTGGGCTTGCGAGAACAGTTACCGCCGGAACGACCGATGCCTTGGCATGCTCGTGGTCGGGAAGGGTGGCTTGCCCCCGCTCGAGTGACAATGTCTAACCAGAACGGCGGGGGCAAGCCACCCTTCCCGACCACGAGCATGCTACCGGGTTCTTGGTCTATGATGACGCCTGCGTCGAGTGTGATCGCCAATTCAACTCAACCGTCGCTTCCGGCTTTCATACGTTTCCTTCCAGGCGCGCTGAAACAACTCATCGAGTTTCGCCAAATCCTTAGCTTGCTTAGAAGCCGGCTTATGACGTCTCGGACGCTTTAGTGTAGAGCGCGTTGCTGGCTCTCTTCGAGGATGATGAAGATCAGTCATTTGGTGGCCCCGCCTGCCTCAATCACTTCCACCGTTCTGATTAGAGCCCTGGCCGCTGGTTCGATTATTTCAGGGCCGGTCATCTCAGGGCTGTCCGCTGGCGTGTGATGGAAGCGATGCGCCGCAGCTATTCCAAGCGTTCGATAACCGGCTTTGAGGATGAACTCGAACTCACCAACCGCGCGATCGACTGTTGGAGTCAAACCCGGCAAATCAGCAAACGTCGTCGTCAGCAGCGGAACAAGATCGCGGCTGCTCATCAGGTATCGCCTTGAATCCGGCTCCTGGAGCCGCTTTAAGCCGGTCGCCGTTTCTTCCCACGAGTAGGTCGCGATGCCTGATCCGAGATGTAGCCAACACAACACTCGCTCCGGCGGCGGCGCTAATTCTTTGAGAAAAGCTTTCATTCCGAGTCCACCGAGCTCGTGACCCGACGTAGACACAAACAAGAAGCTCGCTCCAGACGGACGGCGACTCGCCCACCGCGCAAGTCCCAAAAACAAAGCGATGCCCGGACCTCTTTCTCCCGCGCAGCGAAACCAGCCGCTCTGCGGAGTCGAAACGACGATCAAGTCTTTACCGCGATCCACCCTCGCGATGACGTTCTTCGCTTTGGCGTCCGCGTCGTCTTCGCCATCAAGCAGCAGCGACGCCCTGGCGCCCGATCTCGCTGACGCAGTGAGCGCGGGCTCGTCGCGCGATCCGGCCAAGACAAC
Organism: Blastocatellia bacterium; assembly: GCA_041497455.1. GTDB lineage: Bacteria > Acidobacteriota > Blastocatellia > UBA7656 > UBA7656 > Onstottus_A. Next base: position 4,260 of record JBGQGO010000076.1, read on the forward strand.
AGGTATCGGCCAGGGTTCTGCGCCAGCGGGTGAGTTCAATGCGACGATCTCCTTCGTCGCGCTCTCGGTGACCGCAACCACCGCTGAAGCTCCGGCCCTCGCAGCCGCAAGAATGATCTCAGAGTGGATCGATCCTTTGACCACCGCCGCGCCTGCCTCAGCCGGAAACTTGACGAGCGCGAGCCTACCGATAAGAGAACCCTGCTCGGCGCTCTTTTCCAACACCGCCAGCGTCCCGCTCATCGGATCGGAACTCGTCGAGCGCGGGAACCACAGCGGGAAAGCTCGGATGGGCTTCTCGCCAATCGCGAGGCGAGTCTGGCGAACAAAGAACTGCCGAAGCGAGAATGATTGGAACGTTGCTTTCAGTCCAGCCGCCCGAAGCTGTTCGAGCAGCCACTGCGAGGTTCGCAGATCGGCTTCGCTCGCAGTGCGATGCTCGCCTAGGTTGTAGTAGGCGATCACATCCTCGTAGAGCTTCAGGAAGGGGATCGCTAATTTGGACTGCGGCGGCCTCTGTGCGTTGACGCCGCTTTTTGAGTGTCGGGCTGAGAAAGCAAAAGCGGCGTCTACGCACAGAGGGCCGCCGCACTCCAAAAAATGAGCTTCGCCAAGCAAAACGGCGCCGGCAAAACTGCCGGCGCCGCATAGCAACTCACGTCGTGTTACTTTCATCTCCCTACTCGATTCAGATTAACACTCGTCACTGCCGCTTCAGCTTGCTGGTATCAACGGTCACCGGCAGCGGATTGCCATCCATGCGCAGCTTGTACAACAGGTCGCCTTCGACTGCCTTCTTCGCAGCTTTGATGTCGATGTTGAACACGCGAGCCGCGTTGTGACACATCATCTTCTCTTTCGCTTCCGGAGTGAGCTGAGGATACTTGTTCTTCTCGATCAACTCGTCGGGAATCTTGTAGGCCTCAAACGCCTGGATCGCCCAATGGGGCGGGCCAAATATCGGAGTGTCCGTTCCCCAGAAAATGTGATCCTCGCCAAGCCCGTCCAGCAGCCGGCCCATCAATTGAGCGAAGCGCGGCGGATCGGCCGTCATCACCGCCGCCAGCGCGCCGAGCTCGGCATATACGTTCTTGACCTTCGCCTTCTTCGCCCCTTCGGCGAGTTCGGCTTCATATGGATAAGCGCTGTGGAACGCGATGAAGTTCAAGTCAGGAAAGTCGGCGGCGGCCCGAATCATATCGCCCGGGTGGCAATACTCCTCGATAAACGCGCCGGGCAGCCCTTTGTGGACACAGATGTTTTTCACGCCGTGCTTACGTAATACTTGATACAGCGGATATGTATTCTTCTCGTCGTCCATATGCCAGCCGCGCGCGTCCATTCCGGGCGGATACAACTTCAGCCCGTCGATCTTCAGAGTCTCGCATTGATAGATGAGCGACTCGACCGCTGATTGTCCATCCGGCGGATCGACGCAGCCAAGCACCTTGATTCGCGCGGGCGCCATCGAGCGGATCATCGCCGCTTCGCGAGGCGGAAACAGATCGACTCCATCATACGCGCCCTTCATTCCGAAGCTGTTCAGGAACGCTATGTCAGTTTCGCTCTTCAAGAAAAGATCGTCGAAGAAAGTCACTCTACCCATGTCGGCGATGGGAACCGGATGACCGGTGAACATCGCGCGATAGCCGGCCATACCCTTCAGAAAGGCCTCGCCTCGCGCATTCATCTTCGCGACTCCGCCCGCCCGCCACCAGACGTGAGTCTGGAGATCGATCAACAGCGGCGGATGAACCGATGCGTCGCGATCGGCAATACGTTCGACGGCCGTTAGATCGAGAAAGCTCTCGCGCGCAAGCGTTCGCGCGCCGGAGTTCCGCTTGAGTAGGGTTAGCCCCGCCGCGCCGGCCGCGGTCAGCTTCAACATCTGCCGCCGTGATACGCCGGCTGGTTCTTTCGAGTTTGACATTCAGCCTCCTGGGAAGAGTTTGAGGAGCAACAGCGCCGGTGAACTTACCACAAGTCGCCGCGTTCGGTCACGGAAGCCGGCTTCGCGACTTTGCGGCTTTGCGCCTTTGCGTGAAAGCTGCCTCGCGCAAAGACGCAAAGGCGCAACGACAGCAAGATCGTTATGGCTTCTTCTCCGCCGCCCTCTTCAAAGGTTCCAATCGTTCGTGAAGCGCATCCGCTTCAGGATCGGCCGGCGGAGGATTCAATACACGCGCCAGGAACTCCAGCGCTTCAGTCGATCGCGGCCGAATCGTTCGCCCAACGTGATCAGCTCCGCGCACGAGATGATACTCGTGAGGAATCTTGAAGTCCCACATAATGCGGTGAATGAACTCCATAATGAAGCTCCTTCACGGGCACCACCGCACGCGCGGGGCGATGGTCTCCCATCACTCGCGCGTAAGCAGCGTTGACCGCCGGCCACATCTCGATGTCTGAGATGTAAACGGTCATCTTCAGGACTCGGCTCAGGTCGCTGCCGGCGGCTTGGAGTATCCCGCCGATGTTCTTCAAGCACTGCTCGGTTTGTTCTTCGATCGAACCGGTGAGCCTCGCTCCGGTTTGTGGATCGATCGCGAGCTGGCCCGCTACGAACACGAGCCCGTTGTAGACGACCCCTTGAGAGTAATGCCCCGCAGCGGCAGGCGCATCCGGAGTGGAAACGGTTGTTATGTCCATCGCTTGTTTCCTCCAACCTGAATATGTGGAATCGCCATGTGGAATCCCCCCAACGGGAGTTGGGGGATCGTTCAATTCCAGCCTACATAGGGCGCACCAAGATTCCCGTTTTGCCCCCTCTCTCCCCTCGCGGCGCGAGGGGAGAGAGATAACCAAAACCGAGGGGGCGGCCCGTCTCTGTTGTAGGCCGCACCTGAACGATCCACCCACTTCCGTGGGTGGTATTTCTCCAAAACCTTCACACCTTCCGAGTCTTCCATTTCCCTCTTCGAAAGACCACCACCGAAACAACTGCAAGCAACGACTCGGCTATCGTGATCGCAACGAACACGCCCTTCGCGCCGAACCCAAACGGAATCGCCAGACTGTATGCGAGCGGAATCTGAAACAACCAGTAGCAACACAGGTTTATTACAGTCGGTGTGTTCGTATCTCCGGCTCCGTTGAACGACTGCACCATCACCATTCCGTACGCGTAGAAGATATACCCGTAGCTGATGAACCTCAGACACGATACCCCGTAGGGCACGACAGCCGGATCGGTAGTGAATATACCTATCAGCCGCTCCGCAAAAGTGATGAACGTGATCGCCACGAGTCCCAAAAAGCACATGTTGGCAAAGCCGGTCACCCACACCGATCGCTCGGCGCGCTCCGGCTTCCCTGCCCCGAGGTTCTGGCCTACCAGCGTCGCCGCCGCGTTGCTCATTCCCCACGACGGCAAGATCGCAAAGATGATGATCCGCAGCGCGACCGTGTAGCCCGCAAGCGCCGCGTCGCCGAACACCGCTACTATGCGCACAAGCCCGAGCCAACTCGCCGTCGCTATGAGGAACTGGAACATCCCACCCAGCGAGATTCGCACCATTCGCGTCATCACCTCGACGTTGAGCCGGACGCCGCGCCAGTCCACCTTGACCCGTCCTCGTCCGCTGAACAAAATCCAAAGTTGAAATGCCACGCCGACGCCTCGCCCGATCGTCGTCGCGATGGCTGAGCCGGTCACGCCGAGCTTTGGAAACGGACCGAGCCCGAAGATCAAGCACGGATCCAGAACGATGTTGATCACGTTCGCGATCCACAGCACTCGCATCGCAATCGAAGCGTCGCCTGCTCCGCGGAATACAGCGTTGATCAGGAACAACTGCATGATCACGACGTTGCCGCCGAGTATCACTCGGGCGTAGCCGGTACCCATTGCGATCACGCCGTCCGACGCGCCCATCAACCGGAACATTTGCGGCGCGAAAGCGATCGCAATGATGCCGACGGGTATGGAAGCTACAACGCCGAGAATGATCGATTGGACCGCGGCGATCGAAGCGCCGTGGTGGTCCTTCTCGCCGATGCGCCGCGCGACAGTCGCGGTCGTAGCCATGCTCAGGCCCATCGCGACGGCAAAGACCATCGTCAACAGCGACTCGGTTATGCCGACCGTAGCCGTAGCTTCCCTGCCGAGATGCGCGACCCAAAAGACGTTGATGATGCCGAACAGCGACTCCATCATCATCTCGAGCACCATCGGCACGGCTAGAAGAAAGATGGCGCGGCCGATCGAGCCTTCGGTGAAGTCCTGCTGCGAACCGACGACTGCCTCGCGGAGAAAACCCGCGCCGCGCCTGAGTCGTGAAACAGCCCGCGGCTGTTCGAGCGAAGATGCGACATCAACAAGTTCTTCTTTTCTTGCTCCCATGCTTTGCCTTCGATTTGTCAGTTGAACAGTAATTGAGAACGAGGGACGTACGCGCCAAGTTCAGCCGCGCTCGAGGCGGTTCACCATAGCGTCGTTCCGCTCGCCGCCATCGCGCGGACCGCGCCGCGAGGCTTCGAGAAGGACCAGGTTGGACTCAAAACATCTTCATGTTGGGGAACTAAATAGCATTTGAATGGCGGGCTAGTCAATGCACTAGGAGAGATATTCGTGGGATCGGCGATCAACCACGTCTCGTCATTCGGATTGAGAGTGGTCAAACAACGGCTCTGACCGAGAGTGCTTGAAGAGCAGGCCCGCAGCTCCCAGGGTCGCGTAGCGCGAGAACGTCAGACTGGCGGGTAAGACGTCTCGGTCACCTGTTCGACCTCCATCAGCGGATGTGCGTAGGCGGCCGAGTCGCCTCGATCGAGCCATCTCTGAAGCATCAACCAACCAATGCCGGGAACCGCGAAGGCTAAACCAAGAACGGTCGCCATTCGCCGCGCGCCCAGTCCCGGATAGTCCACGCCCCAACCCGTCACATAAGTCGAGACCGACATCGTGAGCGTCAACAGAGCCATCTCGAGCGCGAATACTCGGCCCAGGAATCTGTCCGGCACCGTCATCTGCAAAAGGGTCGTCGAAAAAACCCATTGAATGCTCCCGCCCGAGTGCGCGCCTACGACGCATATCAACGCGACCGCCAGCACAGGCGAATGCGCGAACAGCAGATAAAATGCCGTTGAGACGAAGAACGCGACTGATATCGCCTGGCGCATCGTCCGAGGCGCGCCGCTGGTGATCACGCCGGCGATCATCGGTCCGATCAACGCGCCAAGCCCGCGAGCCGCGTACAACAACCCTATCGAAGCGGCGCCATCGCGGCCAATCGGGAATATCTGCTTGCCGTAGATCGTCAGCAGCAGCAACACTCCGCCACCCAGACCCCAGCCGCTCTTCACCAGCAGGAGAGCCATCACTCGCGGATGCGATCTCAGGTACCGGGCGCCTTCGATGAAGTCGGTGATTCCCGTCGCGTCGGCCAACGAGAGATGCTTTCCTCGCTTCGGCTTCGTCGCCGAAGAACGCAGATGCACTCGAGCGATGAACGCCGCTGAAACGAAGAACGTCATCGAGTCAACGACGAACGCGGTGTTCCACCCGAAAGAATCGGTCACCACTCCGCCAAGCGCCGCTCCCAGCGCAAGCGTTATCGACCACGACGCGCTCGATAGTGCATTGGCGGAGATCAGCTCTTTTCGCGAGACGATGTTCGGGATCGCCGCCGACTTCGCCGGGTCGAAAAAAGTCGAGACGACTACTTCCAACGCAGCAAGCACGTAGACGATCCACACCTGCTCGGGACGTTGCACGAACAAAAAGCCGAGCACCAGAAAGCCGCGGACGATGTCGGCGGCGATCATTATGGTCTTGCGATTGAAGCGATCGGCGACCACGCCTGCGAGCGGGCCAGCAAAGAACGAAGGGAGCAGCTTGATGATGAGAATGTAGCCGACGGCTTCGCCCGATCCGGTCAGGCTAAGCAAGAGAGTGAACAGCGCGACTGAGTTGAACCAGTCCCCGGTTTGCGAGACGAGCTGTCCGATGAACAGCCGGCGAAAGTCGTGATTGCTACGAAGGAGTTGGATGTAGCCCACGGCTCGTCCCGTCGGGTTCTGGCTCATTCGAGCATTGTAGTTACGAGGAGAGCGGCTTTCAACGAAGGGCTTCGATCGCCCGAAGAATGTTCGTAGTTCGGCCTTCAGGCGGAAGTTCGTAACAGCGTGCGCTGTCGAGTGACGTACGAACTTCCGCCTGAAGGCCGAACTACGAACATTTGCGCTATTCACATCTAAGCGCGATCATCGGGTCGACTCTAGTCGCCCGGCGGGCTGGCGCCAAACAGGCTCCCAGAGCCACTCCTATCAGCGTCACACTCGAAACGACGAACGTCAGCGGATCGGTTGCGATTACTCCATACGAGGCCACCGCGCTGCAAAGTTATGCTATAAGTAACCCTGAACAGCAAAGACTCAGCTAATAAGGTGGGGTTATGCACATCGAGTCTCTGAAGGTCTTCTGCGATCTCATCGACACGCGCAGCTTCTCAAAGGCGGCGACCAAGAACTTCGTCTCGCAATCAGCGGTCAGTCAGCAGATCCGTGCGTTAGAAGATAAGTTCAACCGCAGACTGGTCGAGCGAAGCCGAGGAGGCACCATGGTGCCGACCGCCGCCGGGATGACTTTCTACCAGGGATGCCGCGAGATCATCGATCGGTTCAACGCGCTCAATGAGGAGATGAAAGGCCTGGGCAACATCATCAGCGGTCAGGTGCGAGTTGCGACGATCTACTCGGTCGGCATTCATGAGTTGTCGCCAGTGCTGAAGCGCTTCATCAAATCCTATCCGCAGGTAAACGTCCACATCGAGTACAGCCGGCCTAACAAGGTGTACGAGGACGTAATCAACCATGTGATCGACATGGGCATTGTGGCTTATCCGACGGCGCGGCCGCAGATCGAAATCATCTCGTTGGGAAGCGACCCGCTTGTTCTTGTGTGCAGTCCGGAGCATGAGCTTGCGAGCAAGAAACGAATTGATATCAGCGGTCTGGATGGACAGCGATTCATTGGGTTCGAGCGCGACATCCCAACGCGGAAGGCCGTTGACAAGATACTCCGGGACCGCGGCATCAGCGTGCAGTACGTGATGGAGCTCGATAACATCGAGACGGTCAAGCAATCGGTCGAAGCCGATCTTGGAGTTACGATCGTGCCGCGAGCGACAGTGCAAAACGAGGTGCGAGCCGGAACGCTTCGCTCGGTGAATTTCACCGAGAGCTTCGCGCGGCCGATCGGTATCATCTATCGCAAAGGGAAAATCTTCAGCGGGGCTGGGCGAAAGTTCATCGAGATGTTGACTGAGGGGCAGACAGTCCCGCGTGACTCGCCCTCGTAGTAACGAATTCACTTGAAAGGGTACCAACTTCGGCGAGCCTCCGAAGAGCGATTATCAGATGCCGCAGATGTCGCAGAAATAAGATAGGGATTGTACATCTGTGTCATCTGCGCCATCTGCTGACGAATTGGTTGATCGCTGCTTTGACAATCCAGCGATCGGGCGGCTATCATTCCACTTCGTCATTACGGGGCGTGGCTCAGCCTGGTAGAGCGCTCGGTTCGGGACCGAGAGGTCGTTGGTTCAAATCCAATCGCCCCGACCATTTCTTATGAAAAAGCGAGAGCAGAATCTGCTCTCGCTTTTTCTTTTGAAGTCTCCAGGTAGCACGGAGCCAGCGCAGAAATGTGCGTGAACCGCGTAACTCCGCAGGTTCGGATAGAGTGAAGCGAGCGGGCGGTATTCATCCGCTCGCCCGCTTCCGAATGGAATTGCTCTGCTGTGGACCATCGAAACGACCGAACTGGGTCATTTGGTGAGTGCCTGCTTTTGGAACCGCGCCGGGGTCGCCACTCTTTTCTCCAGACGTGCCATTTTCGCCGTAAGCTTCGCGATGGTCTTCTGCTGTTCTTGAACCACCTTGGTCAACACCGCTACGACATCCATCGGGCTTAAAGTTTTCCTGTCACTGGTGGCCACAAGCTCAGGCACGTCTTCGGCGACAAAACCTGCATAGGTTTCGCCCGGCTCCGCTTTGTACTCAAACTTCACCGGGTTCAAGGCCGGCAGGGCTCTGAATGCTTCGCGAGCCGTGATGCCTCGGATGTTCGTCTTCAGCGCGCGGCTTGAAGCGTCCGTCCAGACGCCTCCTGCAGTGAGCTTTGCCCCGCTGGAATGCTCCAGCGGATTGGTCGGATTCAACAATCCACCTATCCCGATAAAGCCGCTGCTGTTAATGATCAACCTGTCTGCCACTGCATTCTCGTCGAGGATCGAGAACTGTCTCCCTGCGAGAGTGCCGTTGCTGTTGCGAAGATAGAGAAGGAATGCAGCGTTGGTGATGCTGGTGTCCGTTATCTTGATACCCACATTGCCAGTCCCAGAGATTTCGACTTTTCTTCCCGGAGAAGCCGTTCCGATGCCTACGTTGCCGGCGGCGTTGATGTCAATGCTGCTAGTCGGCGCGCCGGGTCTGATTCTGAAAGGAAGTCGGCTGCCACCAGTGACATCGCGCACAAAGAAATTCGCCTCATTGCCAGCGACATCCCAGGTCTGTGCGGTGAAGCCGCCCGCAGAGGTTTGCTCCAGCCGGTGCGCGGGAGTGTCGCTTGTTGTGATATGCAGATCCAACGTCGGCGTCGCAGTGCGCAGGCCTACTTTGCCGGTCGAAGAGACGAACAGAGAGTTTGTAGGAGCACCGCCCGTAATCGTAAATGGAACCCTCGCCGCCGTTATGTCCTCAATCGAGAACTTGTTCGCGCCCCCGGCAGCCGAATCGTTGGCGGTGAGCTGCCAGTCGGTGGAGGGGAACCCCGCTAGGGAGGTATCCTCGAACTTTATCCGCGTGTTGTTCTCTTTGAGCCTGATCGTGTCGAAGCCGAAGGCCTCACCGTTGACGCAATCCAGCCCGACGCATAAGCTGCCCTGTATGATCACATCATCGGGCTGCACTATGTCTTGTATTGTGACAGTGCCTCCACCCTTCTTCTTGGATTGAAGCTCGTTGTTCTGCTTCGGGGCTTGCAGTTCGACGCCATCTTCAGGAGATCCCGTAAGAACCGCGCCCTTCTCTATTAGGAAGGAGCCAGATTGAACGGTGATGGTGGTCGGCAATTGGCCGCTCTTCTGCAACTCTTGCACGACCTCTGAGCTGTTGCCCTTCTCCCTTGAAGCCGCCAGAGCTTTCCTGACTTCGCGGCTCAGGTTCGGGATTACGCGCAATTCGTATACGTAGGAACCGTCGGGCAGGTTGTACCCTTCTCGATCGGTGAGCTTAAACGAGGGGGTCGTACCCGCTTCAAATTCCTTCCGAAACACCTCGCCTCCTGGCGCGGAGACGGTCAGGATGAGGCGGCCGTATTCAACTTGAGGCTGCCATCTCACTTCCCCCCGATCGGCGGCAACGGCAGCCACGGACTCAACTTTGTTGGCGGATTGAGCCAAAGCGGTAGCGCTGAAACACACGGCAAGCACTACCAGATATGCGAAAACTCGTGCGCTTTTCTTGATTTTCATTATGGGTTCCTCCTTAGCGTTTCCGGGTTTAACCGAGGTCAATGATTTGTCGAGAGCATCGCGCCGGACCGGCGCGATGCTCTCCGACCAGACTTCCCACCCAAGACGGGTGGAACTAAAACCGCGCAGATCATTTCAAAGGCGCTACAGCATGTCAAGGTAATTTTCCCCGCTCCCGCCAAGCTACTTTTGTTGGCGGGCCTGACCTCCATTCGAGCCTTTGAGAGGGCCGCCCAAGAACTTGCTATGCGACAACCTCACCATCGAATTCCGCTCCGGATGACAACACGCCACCGCGATGATATAACAGCACTGATTAGGTGATTGATCAAAGACCGATCACCTCTTCAAGCAGCAAAGCTCACGCTCGGAACTCGCTCCGGCTCTTGGAAGGCGCAAAAATAAGCGCCACCCATCGTGGCGCTCGGCGGGTTTCATTTCACGCTTGAGACGAGCCTTATGCTTTCGATAAAGATAACCCTCGCCGCTCCGCCCGCCGCCTTAGCCGCGTTGTGTCTGACATCGGGGTTGGCCCTAACGTCAGGCTTGACTGCCAGCTCGAGCGTCACATTCACCAGGGATGTGGCCCCAATACTCTATGAACACTGCGCGATGTGTCACAGGCCGAACGATCTCGCTCCATTCTCCG
>JBGQGO010000077.1:0-14368 GCA_041497455.1 Blastocatellia bacterium
GAATCCGTGCTCGGTCGCGACGACTCCAAGCCTTGATTGCAGACCCGACCATCCGCCTGCGTCCTTGAGTCCTAGAAAAACAAGCGGCAGAAATCCAAGCACGATCAAAAAGAACTGAAGGACTTCGTTGTAGATCGCCGAAGTTAGGCCGCCGAGAAGGATGTAGAGGAGCACGATCACTGCCGACATCAACACGCTGAAGCTGAAATCCCAGCCCAGCAGCGTTTGAAGCAGCAGACCCATCGCGTACATCGATATGCCCGACGAAAAGATCGTCATCGCCGCAAACGAAATCGCGTTCAACCCGCGAGTCTTCTCATCGAAGCGCAGCTTCAAGTACTCAGGCACCGATCGCGCGCGCGAGCCGTAGTAGAACGGCATCATGAAAACGCCTACGAACACCATCGCCGGAATCGCGCCGACCCAGTAGACGTGACTTGTGGCGATTCCGTACTTCGCGCCGGACGCTCCCATGCCGATGACTTCTTGCGCGCCGAGACTAGCCGAGATGAAAGCGAGCCCGGTGATCCACGCAGGAATCGGACGCCCGGACAGGAAGAAGTCGGTGCTCGTTTTCATGTAGCGCTTCAGCGCGAAGCCTATGCCGAGCACGAAGACGAAGTACACGAGCATGATGATCCAGTCGATAGCTGTAAGGGTCATTTCACAAGCCTCTTAGAATCAGGTTGGATTCTGCTCTCGACATCAGATCGTGGAAGCATCATCTCCAATTAGCCGGCGCGCGGCTATGATCGCAGCCATCGCGACCAATAGAGCGTAGGGCAATACCGCATAGCGTACATACCATCAATACAAGAACATCGGCTTGCCAAGCACCTTTCGAACCTTGGGCAGATACTGTTCGGCATCATACAGCTCGTCAACGTCGACTCGCTTCAAGCCGCTGGTGATCGTGCTGATGGGAACGTGCGTGTAAGTTCCCTCGCGCAACGCGCACATGCGCCCGCTCACGCCTTCGAGGATCAAGTCCATCGCCATATGAGCGTAGTTGACCGACACCATCAGATCGACCGCGTCCGGCGCGCCCGAGCGCATCAAGTAAGCGATCTGCTGATAAACGATGTCTTCGCCGGTCAGCTTCTTGAGCGCCTCGCCTACTATCAAGCCGATGCCGCCGAGCTTGCGATGGCCGTAAGCGTCAGCCTCGCCGTACTCGATCACTTTGCCGCCAACCATGTGCGCGCCTTCGCTGATGGTCACCATCGCATAGTTGCTCGGATTCGTTCGCTTGTCCTGCATCACCAGCTTTGCCAGTCGCTCCGGATCGAACGGCACTTCTGAAATCAGAGCGCGATCGACTCCCGCCAGGTAAGAGCTGATCAAGCTGGTCTCGCCGCTGTTGCGTCCGAACAATTCGACAACCGCGATGCGCTCGTGCGAGCCGCTGCTGGTTCGAAGCTGATGAATGAACTGCACGCTTCGAGTGACCGCCGTGCTGAAGCCGATGCAGTAGTCGGTGCCGAACACGTCGTTGTCCATAGTCTTCGGAATGGCGATGACTTCGACGCCTTCGCGGTGGAGGCGCTCGCCGTAGCTCAGTGTGTCGTCGCCGCCGATGGGTACGAGTATTTGGATGCCGAGGTCTTCGAGGTTCTTCAGCACGTGAGGTGTGAAGTCCCGGGGGCGGGAGTCTGCTGCTTCGGCCTTCGGGTGTTGAGGGTCTCGCAGGAAGTCAGGCTCATCTTTGAGCTTGACCCTTGAAGGATTGGTGCGGCTGGTGTGCAAGATCGTTCCGCCGGTGCGATCGATTGTGCGAACCGCCTGCTTGTCCAGGGGCATGAAATGCTTCGAGAAGCTCTCGGGCTCCAATGGGTTAAAGTGGAGCAGTCCGCCCCAACCGCGGCGAATGCCGAGCACTTCGTAGCCTTCATCGATTGCGCGGTAGACAACGGCTTTGATACAGGGATTCAAGCCCGGGACATCGCCGCCTCCAGTCAAGATGCCAATAGTCTTCGCCACTGCACGGTCCCCCTTGAGTTTGGTTGGTTTCAAGAAGAGTACCTTAAGCAAGCGAGATGGGAAACTGGCGCTTTCGCTTTGATCGGTCAGATTCCTATTGCGCCGATTGGCGAGTAATGCGCCATACACCGTCGCAAACTGGATTGCACATTCTGCTTCCTGGGGCGAGGCTCAGGGTTAAGGTCTATGCTACAAAAAAGGTTTTGCCCTGGCCGGGGGGGCATGATACATTCAGCCGCGACCAGGTTGTGTTTTGAGTGACCTCTCGACCGCAATGGAGAAGTCAGTCGCTGCGGCTGAGGCAGGATTGGACACCTGCCACATTCAGGCGTTTTACCAACCAAGAACTAAAACGGCTGGCGATTCGATGAAGAGACAGTGGGACATTACTCAGGATGCCTTCGACAATTTCCTCACGTGGCTCGGCCCTGACCGCGAGCAAGCCGGAAGGAAGTACGAAGACATTCGCCGAAAACTTATAAAGATCTTCGCCTGCCGCGGATGCTCTGCAAGCGAAGAGCTCGCGGATGAGACGATCAACCGGGTGATCCGAAGAATTCAGGAACTCGCTGACTCGTACACCGGCGATCCGGCGCTTTATTTTTATGGCGTGGCGCGGAACGTTCACCTGGAATACGTGAAGAAGAGCCCCGCGCCGCTGCCGCTGCCGCCGCCTGACCCTCCAGAGCAAAAAGAGCAAGAATATGAGTGCCTTGACCGGTGCATGAAAGTACTGACGCCAAAGAATCGCGAGTTGATGCTGGCGTACTATAAGGAAGAAAGGCATGCAAAGATAGTTCATAGGAAAGAACTAGCCGCGCAGCACGGTATAGCGGTCAACGCGTTGCGGATAAGGGCTTACCGAATCAGAGCGGGTCTGCAAGTCTGTATGGAGAACTGTCTAGGGCAGGAATCATAGATGAAACATATCGCGATAGCGGTCATAAACAAGTAAGAGGTTGCAGCGCAGAAGAACGGCAGAGAAATGAGTGAAGAAGTAAACAATGACGGACATCTGAGGAAGTATCTGCTTGGCGAGTTGCCCGAGGCGGCGCAGCAGGCGCTTGAAGAACGGTTGATGACCGAGGCTGAGTTATTCGACCTGCTTCAAGTAGCTGAGGACGAGTTGATAGACGACTACCTCCTCGGCGCGCTTTCGGTGAGCGAGCGGAGCAGGTTTGACGGTTTCTTCCTATCGACTCCGGAGCGGCGCCGAAAACTGAGTTTTGCGATGGCCTTGAGAAGGTGCGTTACAGCGGGAGCGGCGGTGGTGGAAGCACCGGCAACGGAACCCGCGACGGCGAAACCGTCACCTCGAATTAGCGCTGGTGCGTCATCGGTCATCGGGCATGTGACATGGTGGAATCGAGCGTTCTCGTCTCCGTATTTGAGGATGGCTGCTGCTGCGGTGATCGTGCTCGGCTTGGGGCTCGGCATCTGGCGGGCGTTCATCTATCAGTCTGACGTTGATAAGGGAATGGCTGCTCTGGCGCGAGCCTATCCCGACGGGAACCCGATTGAGGCGCGCATATCCGAACTTGATTACCCGCCTAGTCCCAGGCTGCGAGGCAGTAAGGAGGAAGGGAGTGATAAGGTAGCGCGCGACAGCGCAGAGCGGTTCATTTTTGATGCGGTCAGGGAGCGTGCCGATGCGAAGTCGTATCACGCATTAGGTCGATTGTACCTGGCCGAGCAAGATTTTGATGAGGCCGCGCGTCAATTCGAAAGAGCGCTACAAACGGACCGCGACAACGCAAAGCTCCACAGCGACTTGGGTGCGGCTCTGTTGGAAAGAGCGAAGGTCTCCGCGCAAACGGACTCCAAAGCTCAGAATCTCGGTCGGTCGTTGCAAGAGTTGGACAGAGCCCTTGAGTTGGCCCCATCGCTATCGGAGGCCTTATTCAATCGAGCCCTTTGCCTGGACGCGATGATGGCGTCCGGTCAAGCCCAGGAGGCCTGGAAAAAGTATCTCGAGGTAGATACCTCTTCTCAGTGGGCCGCCGAGGCGAGAAAGAGATTGGGGGAGTCGGAACAACGAAACAGGCGATCGGCCGACAAAGAGGCTCTCTTCGAGGATTTCGTGACCGCGTTTCGCGCCAGCGACAAGGCGAAAGCCTGGGATGCTTATGCGAATACGCGATACCGAAACGGGAATTACATTGTCGAGAGGCTTCTGCAAAAATTCCTAGAGGCATCGACGGGTCGGGACAGTCAGTCGGCCAGCACCGCCTTGAAGATGCTCTCCTTTGCCGCACAACTTGACGCCGAGCGGATTGGCGATCACTACCTGCGCGACCTTGCGCGATACTATGCGCGATCAACCGTGTCGCAGAGGACCGTGGTGAAGAGAGCACGAGAACTAATGACATCCGCTGGACTAAGATACGACCGCAACGAGTTCGACGACGCGCGCGATCTCTTTGCGAAGGCATCCGAGTTTTATCAAAGCAGCGGGGACACGTCTGAAGCCCTCTTTGCGCGTGGCTGGGAAAGTTTCTCGGTGGTCCGCGTGCCAGACACGAAGACCGCGCACGCACTCCTTGAACAGCTTTCACCGATTCTTCTGAAGAAAAACTACCGGTGGCTCTATGCCCAAACTCTGTACGCCATCGCCGACATCGAGAACAGCCAGGACCATCTTTCGGACGCGCTGAGCTATTCTGATGAATCGCTCCAGCTGTCAAAGGAGCTTGAAGACCCCTTCGGCACGGGTCGGACAATGGGCCAATTGACTTCGTTCTACTTGCAGTTCGGCGACTATGAGAAGTCCTTAACCAAAGGCTTCGTTGGCCTGGAGGCTGTGCGAAATGTTCCGGCTGACGCGAAACAGGTGTGGCCTTTTTACTACGAAATGGCGCTGGCTTATCTTTCTCTGAACCTCTCAGGGGCTGCCCTTGCTTTCGGCAAGGAGGCGTTGCACGTTGCAATCGAGGCACAGTTTCCCCTCATTGAAGCCCGCTCCTACGCGAGATTGGGGTTGATTTACCAGGCGCGTTCGGACTACGACGAGGCTATGAGAAACTCCCAACTTGCGGTTGACGTTGGCCGGCGCCTCGAAGGACGAAGTGCGCTGAATACGACGGCGGCAGCGACGTTGAGTCTTGCTCACCTCAACAGGTTGACTGGAAGTCACGGCTCCGCGATTGAGCTCTACATAGAGGCGATTGCGCTCTACAAACAACTCGGGCTCGATATCTACACCTACGAGGCGCAGAGCGGCAGGCTGCATTCGCTGATTGCTCTCGGCGATGATGCCGCAGCGGCGGCCGAGCTTCCTCCGACCATGAAACTTTACGAAGATTATCGCTTCAAAATCGCCGAGGAGAGCAACCGGAATCGGTTCTTCGACAGGGGCCACGATCTGATCGACTTAGCCGTGGGCTTTGAATACTCAAGAAAGAAGAACCCGCAAGCGGCCTACAACTATGCGGAGGCATCACGTGCGAGGTCGCTGTTTGATCTGATCACCGGCGAAAGCAGCGTAGTCGAGGGCGACGGCGGCCCTGACAATCGGCTTGCGTCGCGCCGACAGCCAATGAAACTGGAAGAAATCCAGTCGCACCTTCCAGACGACGTGCAAGTACTTCAGTACGCGGTACTCGACGACAAGGTCATTTGCTGGAGGGTCTCAAAGGGACTTGAACTTGAGGCTCGCCATCGCGACGCGTCCGCTAGAATACTTGATCAGATGGTTCGCGAGTACGTAGGCTCGCTTTCAGGGACATTGAAGGCCGACACAGCCGACGTTGTCTCGAAGAGTAAGGCTCTGTACGACATCCTGATAAGCCCGATCAAGTCGCTTCTGGATCCGAATAAGACTATCTGCATTGTGCCGGACAAGAGCTTGAATTACGTTCCCTTCGCAGCGCTCATATCTCCCGCGTCGGGCAGATATCTGATTCAAGACTTCAAGCTCCAGTACTCTCCGAGTGCAAGCATACTGGTTCTGTGTACCGAGATGGCGAAGGCAAGGCAGACTGGTATCCCCGAACGCTTGTTGTGCGTGGGCGACCCGGACTTCGACCATAAGATGTTTCCGTCACTTCCGAAACTTGAGTCCGCGCGTACGGAAGCGGAGCGCATCGGCGAGCAGTATTGTCCAAAGAAAGTATTGGTCGGCGCCGACGCGCGCAAAGAAGAAGTAAAGAGAGAATTCTTGCTCGCCGATGTTGCGCACTTCGCCACTCATTACGTGCCGGACCCGACGTCTCCGATGCTCTCTCGTCTATTGCTTGCGCGAGATGGCGCCGGAAACGATGATGATGGCTATCTTCGCCCCGCCGAGATCTTTCAAATGAAGCTCAACCGAACCCGGCTGGTGGTGCTGTCAGGCTGTCAGACTGGCGTGGAGAAAAACAGTCGAGGCGAGGGCGCGATCAGCGTGGTGCGTCCGTTCCTCGCGGCTGGCGTACCCGTAGTGGTCGCGACCCTGTGGTCGGTGGAGACCGAGGCAACGAAAGACTTGATGATTGCGTTTCACAAGTATCGCAAGGGTAGTCGCTCGACAGTGGAGTCGCTTCGCCAGGCTCAACTCGACGCTCTCGATCAGAGCAACGCTGAAGATGCGAGATCATTCACGTGGGCGTCGTTCGTCATCATCGGAGGAGTCTCGGCGTTCTGATGACTCGATCGCCACTTGTGCGGATTTGTATTGAACTCACGAATCTCTCTCAGGAGGCTCGCTATACATGACGAGACACAGATGGATGCCGGAAACGTACACCTTTCCCACCACCAGCGGGACCATTCACATAGAGTTCCTAGGCTTGATGGCTTTTTGCGCCGACCAGGACAAGGCTCTTGCTAACCGGGACCGGTGTGAAGTTGGGATAATCAACAACGCCCCCAACCACGATCTCATCGTGAAGATGTGGAAGAACTCAACCCTCGTTCTTGATTGGGGCCCTAGGCCGGCTGCAAGTCTGAGAAAGAAGGCATTCTTCCTCAGGACCCAGGATGTGGGTGTAGCACCTGTCAGGTTCTACCAGCGCGCGGGAGAGTTTAGCAGGAGCAGTGAGGACGACCCCAGAGACTTCCGTTGGATTGTGGATTTGGAGAACGAGGAGTTTTTCGGAAACCGCGATCGGCGCGTCAGACTGCGAAAAAACCCTCGCTTTACGACTCCGCGCTTCAACCTTTACAACGGCGTTCTTTACACGCTCTGCCGGAGCGGTTGCTCATTCAAACGAGACAGACCGCAGAACTCGCTGCGTCTGGGGCCTATAGCGAAACGCCAAGCTGCGCATGTATTCCTGGAGTCTGGCCAGACTGCCGAGGTCGATCTTCCGGGGCTGGACGATTCCGAGAAGACTTTGTCCGCAGAGAACACGTACGAGATCCTAATCGCAAACATCTGCTATCCCCCAGATGACCAAAAATGCAAGGATGACGAGAATGACTTTCACTTCCATCACCAAACGTACGAGCCCCCGCCGGGCCGTGAGCACTTTGAACTGTTGCTTGACGCCAGCACTCCTTGCTCGTCAGGCGACTCGTGCGTTTCGGATCGCTTGAAACCGGATTTCGACAAGGGCACTGACAGGGCGCCATGCGCCGCAGCCGGATTTGGAGACGGCGGCGGCTTGGGCTAGCCGTTCTGATTGGCCCCCGTAGGGCGAAGGGGAGAGAACCGCAAGACGACTTCGATTTTGTTGGAGGCTGCGCGCACATCGAGGTGGCAGCTAGCAGCCTGGAGAGATTACCTATTCACTTGGGCGTCTTTTGGAGATTTCAGAGACCGCTCATAATTCCGATGAAAGGTGGGAACAACGATGACCAACGGATCGACAAACACGATCACGCTTGAGCCCATTCCGCAGTGGAGCGTTTATAGTCGAAGGATGATAAGTGACCCCACGATCAGCATCGACCTCACCGGGCTGCTAGCGTTCTGCTACAACGAAGACTCGGAAGAGTGTGAGGTGGGGGTGCACAACGCATCGGATCATTTTCTCACGGTCAGAGTTTTCGAGAATGCCCACTTGGTACACAGTTGGACGGGCCATGCATCGACAGTGCGGGACGAGTCGTACAGTTTTCGAGGAAGTTCGGCGCTGCCCGGAGTTCGGTTCTTTCATCCAACGGAGAATTTTGATCGAGGATCCCGAAACGAGCAGGATTTTAGATTCATTCTCGATCTCGAGAGTAGCGAGTTTTACGGACCCAGTGGCGGGCGCCGAACCCTGTCGAAGCGTCCGGGAGTTTTGAGGCCGAAGCTCAGTTTCGATACAGGTCTGTTCTTTGCAGCGCGCCTCACGCATTGTTCTTACAGACGGCAGGATCTCTTCGGGACTCCGAGTTCCCGGGTCCCAATGGGTCGCATTGCATCGCATCTCGGAGTGCACACGCTCTTAGGCGCCGGAGACTATGTGGATGTCAACCTTCCGGGCGCCTATAGCTCTCGCCTGACGAGTCAAAAGAAGTACGAGATCTTCTTCGGAAATATCTGCGACCGTGACGACTGTGTCGATCCGACAAGTGCGGATCCTCACGCGCAGAATGATTTCCATTTTTTTCACGATACATTCATCAGAGAGCAGAACGATCCGCTCCTCTACATAATAACGGACCCGCCCTGCATAGAGCCTACTTCGATGCCGCTTACAACCGGGCCCAATCCTGGTCTGACGGTGGGTATCAAAGAGGGGAGCGATCGAGCACCCTGCGCATCGGCAGGATACGGCAGCGCCGGCGGTCTCCCATAAACTCTAAAACTGATCCTGCTAGGCTTCTGCGAATCTGCTTCACGAGCGTTGTTGGGTTTCGGCATCGGCAGCTAATGCGTATTTCGTCTCGGTTGCAACGATTGATCTCAAACAGCGTCTCTAGAGCGAGGTATCAAAACTAACGGAGGTTCAAAATGCCGATCAATATTGAAGGAAGCGTCGGATCGGGTGGTGCTAATAAGCCCGATGATTTTCGCGCGGTGAAGACAAGGCTGATCGAGTTGGGTTTCGATTGGCTGGCCGCTGAGGGCGTGATTGACCAGGTCGACCAGTTGACGATCGATACGATCAAGCTTTTCCAGACTATCAAGACGGGACTCAATACGATCACCGGCGACGGAAGAGTCGATGTTAACGGAGACACGCTCAAATGGCTCCAGGCTTCCAACGCGCCTCGCTGGCAAACGATGCCGGCGGGCTCTCGGGCAGAGGGTTTCGTCAACGACGAATTAGCCGACCACTCCGACAATCATGACTTCGGTACGAACTGGCTTGCCGACACGCTTCGAGGCGCGGGCGCAAAATACAAAGCGGATTTCTTGAGCTTGCATCCAAGTGCCGCCGTCCTGAGGATCAACGACACGAGCCTTCCGCGAGGAGGCTTCACCAGAGCGCACGCCACCCACCAAAGTGGGCTCGCGTCGGACATCCGGCTTCCTCACAAAGACGGAAACGCCGGCGGAATCACCGTCGCAGCCTCGGCGTACGACAGAAGCGCAATGAGGGCGATGCTAAACGCGTTTTTGGCGCAGCCGCTTGCCAAACGCGTGCTCCTGAACGATGCGGTGCTCATTGCGGAACATCTCTGCAGCCACGCCGATGGCCACGACAATCACGCGCACTTTGAGGTCAAGCCGCCGGCGCGCGCGTGAAGGGCAGTTGAATGTAAGCACCGAGAGACGCCTGGTCGCCAGGTTGGAAGGACGCCCGCCGATGATTATAGGTCGAATCAGATCTGCGAGTGGTTTGGAGCGGCGAAAGTACACGCGTAAACGAACACCGGAAGCCGTCGGGCTTATCCTCCGAGGGTTATCACCTCGATCTTGTGATGAGCCTTCGGTTGATAACCTCCGGGTGAGTTCATTGATTCGAGGCTCGGCGGAATAGCGGTCAGTCCGCTAATCCCAAAATGAGCCGACCTTCGGATTACGGCACAATCACTGAAACGTTTTGCGTTTCAGCGGCATAACGGATTGAGGGCGAGTAATCTCACGATTAGCTGTCGCCCGCCGAAGCTGAAACTTCAGCAAGGGCTCTTGGGTTTGACTACTCTGTGAAACTCTGATTAGGTGCTCGGTCAAGCCCGCGATCAGACGGGCCCAGTCACACGTTGGAACCGAGAGTTAGGCAGGGAATGGATATGATCGAGAGCATCGCGATTGATTTCCGGCCCGCATGCAATTCACTGGGGGCGGCCTCGAAGGTCGGCGCGGCCTTTCGCGCCGGATATCTGTAGGCCGGCCGCAAACTGAGAAAGGAGCAGCAATGGCAAACCGAAAACACTCTGCATCGAAAGGGAACTCTGCGCCGCCTGACGCAATCGTCTGCTTACCGAAACGGCTACCCCGCAATCTTTGGGTGGCGGCAGCGCGCACGGCAAGCGAGATCAATCCGGTGAATCATCCGCATCTCAACCGGCTCGCAATGGTCATGCCCGGCTTTCGACCTACGCCGCAACGCATAGCCGTGGTTACGACGAAATACTGGGGCAGCGGAGGTGTCCGCCTTACCGTAGGATTCCTCGACAATCCACCAGCCAATCTACGCAGACGGATTCTGGCGCACATGAACGCCTGGAGCGCGACCGCCAACGTCAAGTTCGTCGAGGCTACGACCGACCCCGAGGTCCGCATCGCGCGGACGGCGGATGACGGTTACTGGTCGTACCTCGGCACCGATATCAAGCACATTGCCCGCGACGAGCCAACCATGAATCTCGATTCGTTCTCGATGAACACGCCCGAGTCAGAGTTTCACAGGGTTGTTCGCCACGAGACGGGGCACACAATGGGTTGTCCTCACGAGCACATGCGGCGCGAGCTTGTGAACTTGATTGATCCGAAAAAGGCCATCGCTTTTTTCGGGCGAACGCAGGGCTGGGATCCGCAAGAAGTGCGCCAGCAGGTGCTGACCCCAATCGAAGAATCTTCGCTGATACACACAGCGCATTCCGACCCAAATTCGATAATGTGCTACCAGATCCCCGGCATCATCACAAAGAACGGCAGACCAATAGTCGGGGGGTTGGATATCGACAAGTCAGACTCCGCATTCATGGCTTCGATTTACCCAAAGCGTAGTTCAACCGGCCGCATCGGCAAGAGCCGAACTGCGCGACGGCGGACGCAATAGAGCCCCTAGAGCGAAGGGACCGAACAAAGCACGAAAGGTTGGCCGGCACGATTAGCGCAAGGGTGGGACCTTTTACCAAGTAAGACCGCCCGGCCTTCTTTCGTAGCAGAGAACCGTCTGCTCGGTCTGGGCGGAGCGACCTCAAGACGCGATGCGAGTAGCGAAGGCGCTGCGCTCAAAGGCCCCGACCGGAACAGAGGCGCCAACTGGGCATGGCATGTCTCCCGACATTGATCAAAGGAAAGACCATCTATCGGGAAGCACCACATTTGGCGGTTTACCCTCCCAGCGTTATCATCTCGATTTTATGATGAGCCTTTGGCTGATAGCCTTCGGGGGATTGCATCGCTGCGAGGCGCTCGTCGGAGTAGCGGTCCGTCCGCTTGCTCCAGACCGAACTGATGAGTTCAATCAACTGGTCGTCGGTGGCGCCGCTACGGATCAGCGACTTCAAGTCGTGGCCGTGATTCGAGAACAAACAAGTCACGAGTTTGCCGTCTGCAGTCAGGCGGGCGCGGGTGCAGCTCGAGCAGAAGGGTTCCGTCACTGAAGCGATTACTCCAACATCGCCGATGCCGTCGATGAATTCGTAGTCAACCGCTGGAGCCGTACCGTTGTCCCGGCCGATTTCTCTCAGCGGATAACGAGCGTTGATTCTTTCGAGAATCTCTTTCTTCGAGATGATCCTCTCAGAAATCCAGTTGTTCGCGTTGCCCACGTCCATGTACTCGATGAAGCGCATCGAGAAGCCGTGCTCGCGCGAGAACTCGACCAAAGGGATGATGTCGTCGTCGTTTAAGCCTCGCTCGATCACGGCGTTGATCTTGATCGGGTGTAGCCCGAGCGCTTTTGCGGCGAAGAGCCCTTCGAGAACCTTGTCTAGATCGCCGCGCTTGGTTATCTGCTTGAACCTCTCAGGGTCAAGCGTATCGATGCTCACGTTGATGCGTTTCAGTCCGGCTGCGGCGAGCTCTTCGATTTGTTCGGATAACAGGGAAGCGTTTGTTGTGAGGCAGAGGTCGCGCACGCCCTCGATGCCCGACAGCATTCCGACCAGCCTGTGCAGGTCCTTTCGCACCAGAGGCTCGCCGCCAGTGATTCGAATCTTCTCGACTCCAAGCCCGGCGAACAGATGCGCGAGCCGCGCGATCTCTTCGAAGGTGAGGATCTCGCTGCGATCGATCCACACATACTCCTCCATAGGCATGCAGTACGTGCAGCGAAAGTTGCACCTGTCGGTGACTGAAATCCTCAGGTCCTTAATTGGCCGGTTGTACGCGTCTCGCAACATCGCCGGCTCCAACTGCGAGCTTTGATCTGACAAACTCGATGACCTCCTGACTGATAAAACGATCTTCTTCGTTCACCGTGAAGCACGGTTTGTTCTTCTCGATCTCGCGGGCCAGCAACGCATTATCACCCGGAGCCGGAGCGGTCTGGCCGATCTTCCGCACCAGTATGTAAGCGTCGCTCAGATCGAAGAACTGCTGCGCTGACGCTTTGAAGTCCGGATTCGCGACATCGAGAACCTGAATATAAAGCGCCGGCTTAATGAAACGGCGCAAGCTGTTGCTCTCGACGATGACGAACTCGTCGGCCTCGATCTTCGCCGTGAACGCCGGTAGCGCCGCCGCCAGCTCGCCTTGTTTGGTGCGCACCCACAACGAGCGCCGAGCGCCTGCCGCAAGAAACCGAGCCGTGTCGGCGCCGGTGTCCGGTCGGCGCTCTTCGGTGATCGAGAATTGGTGGTCGCTCACCGCGCAGCCGCAAGCTTCACCGTTCACGGAACAAACGCCGTGACCGAACTGCGTGATTTTTGCCGCAGTCCAATTGAACTCGCGGAGCCCGCGGATGATGCCTGCGACGACCGAAGTCTTGCCGACGTTCCTCGCGTGTCCGCCCACCATCACCAGTTTCATAACCATCACCAACGGATTCCTATTCTAGCGCAGGCCTCAAGAACTAGACAGTACATATCCAGGCCATGCTGACCCTTATGCGCGCTGCTCTTGAAAACCGTCTTGACTATAGTATGACGGTCGTCATACTATCAAGCCCGTGCGTTACCCGAAAGAACAAAAGGCAGAGACTCGCGGGAGAATCCTGACGGCGGCGGCGAGGCTGTTCCGCCAGTCCGGCTACGATGGAGTCGGGGTCGACGCGATCATGAGTGAAGCCGGCCTGACCGCCGGAGGGTTCTATTCGCACTTCTCTTCCAAGGAAGCGTTGTTCGCCGAAGCGACGGCCACGGCGCTTGATCCCGGCCATGCTCTGCGTGCGACGAAGAACTCGGCCCTTGGTGCGGCCGATCCGCTGGGCGCTTTGATCAAAGGTTATCTGAGCCGCACACACCGCGATAGTGTGGGCGACGGCTGTCCGTTGCCGGCGCTTACTTCGGACGTCGCGCGAAAGAGCGATGCGACTCGTGAGAGCTACGAGCGGCAGTTTCTAGGATTCGTGAATGAGATCGAAGCGCTCTTGCCTGAAAGCCCGGCGCCTGCGCGCGAGCGTGCGCTGGCAATCGTAGCTCAGTGCGTAGGCGGATTGATGCTGTCGCGGGCTGTGAAGAACGAGAAGCTGTCGGATCAAATCCTGAAGTCCTGCCGCCTCGCGGCAATGACGATCTGCGAGGACGAGCAGTCAATTAAGAGACTGGAGTCGATAGAATGAATCGCACAGAAATCGAGATCAAACTCAACCAGGAACGAGCCTGGACGTTGGAGACTTGGGCCGCTATGCCGCCTGACGATCTGGCTCGCGGCATCACGACTAGCAAGCACGACCCTGAAGCGTCGTGGAGCGCCAAGGATCACCTTGCTCATCTTGCCGGCATCGAAGCGGCGTTCAACGGCATCATCCGGCGGCACCTCGCCGGCGACCCGAACCCGATCGGGATCATGAAGAACCCGGATGGCAGCACGCCCTCACGCGAAGAGGTCATGACTCGCGTGCATGCGATGAACGAAACGTGGGTGCACAAGCATCGCGACAAGGGCTTCAGCGAAGTTGTCGCGCTCGGGCAGAAGATTCGCGGCGAAACTTTCGCCCTGTTGGCTGAACTAACTGATGAACAACTCGAAGAGCGATTGCCGGGCGCTCCTTGGGCCGACGGCACTATCGGCGGGGTGCTGGCAGTCAACGGTGATCACGCGCGTCAGCATCACGGCTGGGTCACGCGTGGATTGTCAGAGGAACAATGAGATCATAAGGAGTTCGTAGTTCCCTTGGACTGCGGCGGCCCTCTGTGCGTTGACGCCGCTTTTTGGTGGGCAGGGGTCCGTTAGCAAAAGCGGCGTCAACGCACAGAGGGC